>JAHWJJ010000044.1 GCA_019348475.1 Gemmatimonadota bacterium
AAGCCCCGCAAACTGCGCGGGGCTTCAACGACCCGGCTTCGATTCGGATCCGCTGACCTGTCCGTTGCTAGATGCGCTGCGCCCCGCGGGTAGATGGCCGCGGTGCAGTTCGCGCAGGCGGACTTCGCGAGTTTCCAGCGGCGAATTCACTCGCTCCCGTCGCGGACCCGGAGCTTCCTGCGATCCGCGGATCCGCCGTGTCGGTGATTCACCCGGTCCTGGAACACGTTCGTCCATCGACATCTTTCTTCCCTGGTCCGCGCATGACCCGCAATTCGACGTCCGTCCTGCTCGCCCTGCTGCTGGCCGCGCCGGCGCACCTCCATGCGCAGGAGGCACTGCCGCGCGGTGAGCCGCTTTCGCTGCAGCAGGCGCTGCGCACGGCCGAGGCGAACAACCCGCAGTACCGGCGTGCCCTGACCGAGATCGGCACGGCGGAGGCGGACGTGCGGCGGGCGCGCGGGGCGTTCCTGCCGGAGCTGAACTTCGGGATGGGCACGAGCGGCGGCTTCAACCGAAAGCTGACGGGGCAGACGCAGTTCGGTGAGGTGATCCGCCGCGACACCGTGCTGGAGTACAGCGGCAGCAGTTCTCGCCAGAACCTTTCGCTGTCGGGCTTCAGGCTGTTCGACGGCGGGGAGCGCCGCAGCAACCTGCAGGCGGCGCGCGCCGGCGAGCAGGCGGTGACCGCGCGCGTGGAGGGCGAGGAGGTGCGCGTGCGCGCCGAGGTCACCCGGCGCTACTGGGAATCGGTGCGCGCAGACCGCGTGATTCGCCTGGAGGAGGCGCTCCTCGCTTCCGCGCGCGACCGGCTGGAGGTGACGCAGGCGCTGGTGCGGGTGGGCGTGCGCGGGCCGCTGGACGTGCTGGGGGCCGAGGTGGCCGTCGCCGAGCAGGAGCAGGCGCTGGAGCGCGCCCGCGGCGACGCGCGCAAGGCACAGCTGGACCTGCGCCAGGCGATGGGCGTGATCGAGGGGGGCTGGCTGCGGCTGACCGACGACCCGCCGGCCATGTTCGATCCGGCGGCGCTGGACACGGAGGCGCTGGTCGCCGCCGCGCTCGCCAGGCACCCGCGCATCCAGCGGGTGGACCTGTCAGTGCTGCAGGCGGACGCCCGCGTGCGCTCCGCGCGGGCGGCCCGGATGCCGCGGCTGTCCATGGGCGCCACCGTTGCGCGCACCCAGGGCTACACCGGCTACGGCGGGCTGGTCGGCGTCAATCCGCTGGATCAGCAGGTGGGCCTGGACTTCAGCCTGCAGCTGCCGCTGTTTACCGGCTACCGCACGTCGTACCAGATCCAGTCCGCCCGCGCCACCCGCGACGCCGCCGCCGAGGACGCGCGCGCCGAGCGGCTGACGCTGGAGCGCGAGGTGCGCTCCGCGGTGGTGGACCTAGACAACGCCTTCCGTACCGCCCGCCTGGCCGAGCGCACGCTGGAGCTGAACCGCCAGCGGCTGGAGCTGGCGCAGGAGCAGTACCGGGTGGGCGCGCTCACCCTGAACGACCTGACCGACGCCGTGGAGCGCGCCGCCCGCGCCGAGCGCGACGCGCTGCGCACCCGCTTCGACTTCGCCACGGCGCTGGCCACGCTGAACGAGCGCGCCGGCGGGCCCGTGCGCCCGTGACCCCCGCGCCCACCCCTCCCGTCCGCTAAGCCCGCCCATGTCGCTTCCGCGCGTCGCCATCTCGCGGCCGGTGGCCGTGGCCATGTTCTTTCTGGGCGTCGTCTTCCTGGGGCTGCTGTCGTTCGCGCGGCTCCCCATCGACCTGCTTCCCGACGTCGCCTACCCCCGCCTGGTGGTCTACACCACCGATGCGGGCGCCGCCCCGGCCGAGGTGGAGCGCTTCATCACCGAACCGGTGGAGCAGGCCATCAGCACCGTCCCCGGCGTGCAGGGGGTGGAGAGCGTGACGCGCGAGGGGGCGTCGCTGGTCTCCGCGCGCTTCGCGTGGGGGACGGACATGGAGTTCGCGGCGCTCAACGTCCGCGAAAAGCTGGACAACATCCGCGACAACCTTCCCGACCTGGCCAGCCGCCCGGTGGTGCTGCGCACCGACCCGCGCAGCGAGCCGATCATGGCGCTCAGCGTGGCCGGCGGGCGCGACCTGCCGGGGCTCAAGGAGCTGTCGGAGCTGGTGTTCAAGCGCCGGCTGGAGCAGATCGACGGGGTGGCGCTGGCGCAGGTGGCGGGCGGGGTGGAGCGCGAGATCCACGTGGAGGTGGACCCGCGCGCGCTGGAAAGCTTCGGGCTCGCCGTGCAGGACGTGTCGCAGGCGCTCAGGGACGCCAACGCCGCCGCGCCGGGGGGCACCATCCGCCGCGGCCGCTACCGCTACTCCCTGCGGACGCTGGGAGAGCTGCAGGGGACGGAGGAGATCGCGGGCGTGCCGCTGCGCAGGGCGGGGGCGGCGGCGGACAGCAGCGGGGCGCAGGTGCTCCTGCGCGACGTGGCGCGGGTGCAGGACGGCTTTCGCGAGCGCGAGTCCATCGCCCGCTACAACGGCCAGGAGGCGGTGGGGCTGATGGTGTTCAAGAGCGCCGACGCCAACACCGTCCGCGTGGCGCGCGAGGTGGACCGCACGCTGGAGCAGCTGCGCCGGGAGTACCCCGACGTGCAGGTGGAGGTGGCGATGAGCCAGGCGGGGTTCATCTCCGACGCCCTGACGAACGTGGTGCAGGAGGTGATCCTGGGCGGCCTGCTCGCCTTTCTGGTCCTCTTCCTGTTCCTGCGCGAGGCGCGCTACCCCGTCGCCATAGCCCTGGCCATCCCGATCTCACTGATCGCCACCTTCGCCATGATGCACGCGGCGGGGGTGTCGCTCAACATCCTGTCGCTGGGCGGGATGGCGCTGGGCGTGGGGCTGCTGATGGACAACTCGATCGTGGTGCTGGAGAACATCTTCCGGCACCGCGAACTGGGGCTGCGCGCCCGCCTGGCCGCCGCCGCCGGCGCGGAAGAGGTGCAGCGCGCCATCACCGCCTCAACGCTGACCACCATCGCGGTGTTCGGCCCCATCGTCTACGTGCAGGGTGTGGCGGGCGAGCTGCTGGGCGCCCTGGCGCTGACGGTGGCGTTCTCGCTCCTGGCCTCGATCCTGGTGGCCGTCACGCTCCTTCCCGCGCTGGCGGCGCGGTGGGAGGGGGAAACCAGGCGGGTGGGGCAGGGGCGCGCCGCGCGCGTGTTCGCGCCCGTGCTGGACGGCTTCGACCGCGGGTTCGCGCGCTTTACCCGCTTCTACGAGCGGACGCTGCACGCGGGGATGGCACACCGCGGGCGGACGATGGCGGTGGCGTTCGCGCTGCTGGGAGTCGGCATCCTGGTGGGCGTCTCGCTGGACCGCAGCGTCCTGCCGGAGGTGGACCAGGGGCAGTTCCGGCTGCGAATGGAGCTGCCGCAGGGGACGCCGCTGGAGCGCACGGCGGAAGAGACGGCCCGGCTGGAGCGGATGCTGGCCGCGGACCCCGCCGTGGCGGCCACCTTTACGCGGGTGGGGCGGCAGGTGGCCGTGGCGGGGATGGACGACCGCGAGAGCGGGCTGAACACCGGCGTGGTGGACGTGCGGCTGAAGGAGGGCGAGCGGACGGCCGCGGCGCTGGAGCGGCTGAGCGCCGGGCTGCGGAGCTTTCCCGCCGGCGCGGTGACGGTGGAGGCGGGGCAGGCCACGGCGCTGGGCAAGCTGCTGGGCGGGGGCGAGGCGGACCTGGCGGTGCGCGTGCGCGGCGAGGACCTGGACCAGGCCATGGGGTACGCCACCACGGCGCAGCGCCGGCTTTCTGGCGAGCCCGCCCTGCGCAACGTGCGCGTGGGGACCGAGATGGGGCAGCCGGAGATGCGGGTGGAGATCGACCGCGAGCGCGCGGCGGCCTTCGGCGTGGACCCGGCCCGCATCGCGGCGACGGTGCAGCAGTACATGCAGGGCGACGTGGCCACCGAGCTGGTGGAGTTCGACCGCAAGGTCCCCATCGTCGTCCGGCTGCCGGAGGAGGCCCGCCGCAGCGCGCAGACGCTGGAGCAGCTGACGGTGAGCGGCGTTCCCCTGCGCGAGCTGGTGCGCGTGTACGACGCGGCCGGCCCCGCGGAGATCCGCCGCATCGACCAGTCTCGCACGGTCACGGTGCACGCGGACGTGGCCTCCGGCGGCGTGGACCGGGCGGTGGAGCGGGTGCAGACGGCCCTTTCCGACACGCCCCCGCCGTACGGGCTGCGCGTAGACATCGGGGGGGAGAACGAGGAGATGCGCAAGGGGTTCCGCGACCTGGGCTTCGCCTTTCTGCTCGCCGTGCTGCTGGTCTACATGCTCCTGGCGGCGGAGTTCGAGTCGCTGCTCCTTCCCTTCATCGTCCTGCTGGCCGTTCCCCTGGCGGCCGTGGGCGCCACGCTGGCGCTGTGGGTGACGGGGGCGGGGATCAACACCATGTCGCTGATCGGGATGGTGATCCTGGTGGGGATCGTGGACAACGACGCCGTGGTGAAGGTGGACTTCATCAACCAGGCGCGAAAACGGGGGATGGCGCGCCGCGAGGCCATCTACGCCGCGGGGCACGCGCGCATGCGCCCGATCGTGATGAACACCATCACCGCCATGCTGGGGCTGCTGCCGATGGCGCTGGCCATTGGACCCGGCGCGGAGCTGCAGGCGCCGCTGGCCATCGCCGTGTTCGGCGGGCTCCTTTCGGCGACGGCGCTCACGCTGGTGGTGATCCCCGTCGCCTACGACCTGCTGGACGATGCCGGCGAGCGCATCCGCGCCCTCTTCGGCCGCCCGGCGGCGGCGCCGGAGCTCGGTGGGCAGCTCCCGGAGCCGGACCGCGTGCCGGCTCCCGCGCTCTTCGAGGGGTGATGCCAGGGGCGATTTCCGAGGTCGAAACTGGGAATGGAAGTTGCGGCGGATCTTTTGTCCCTTTGTGCGTGATCGGTACCCGCGCCCGGAGGCCTCGATCATGCCCCTCCCGTGCATCTGTCCGCTGTTCGGCCGTGGACGCCGCGACGTCACCTGCCGTCTTTCATTGGCGCTTCCGGTACTCGCCTCCGTGCTGCTCGGCGGGTGCCAGGCGAACGGGAACGGCGAGGCGTCCGCCGCGGGTACGCCGGAAGGGGACGTGCTCTCGCACCTGCGGACGGTGCAGGTGCAGGAAACACGCGAAGTGCTCAACGTCACGCCGCGGGTCACGCGCGATCCGTGGGGCGGCTTTCTGGTGGTGGACCGCAAAGAGGCGCAGCTCAGGCGCTACGGCGAAGACGGATCGCTCCTCTGGCACGCCGGCCGGAAGGGCGGCGGACCGGGAGAGTTCGGCGTGCCCTCCGGTGTGGGACGGCTGCCGTCAGGCGCCGTGCTGGTCGCGGAGCGCAACGGCCGGCTGACCCTGTTCGACTCCGCGGGGGGTGCGGTGCTCGGCACCGTTGAGACGCGGGTGGGGCAGCTGGAAGACCTGGCCATCCTGAGCGACTCAATGGTGCTGCTGGCGGGTGTTCTGAACGGGGATCTGGAAGGCCCGCGGCTGCACGTGTGGAATCTGGCCGCCGGCACGTTGCGGAACAGCTTCTTCTCGCCGTTCGCCGGGCAAGCCAATCGCGCGGCGGCCACCGTGGCGGGCTGGACCCAGGCCTCGGTCCGGCGAGACACCGTCGCGGCGGTCTTCGCGCTCAGCGACACGGTCTATTTCTTCACTCTGGATGGCCGCGCGGCGGGCCGCATCCCGGCGGGGTTCCGGCACTTTCGCCGGGCGCCCCACAAGGAGCCGGATCGGGTGATCACCGATCCGATGGAGCGCGCGCGATGGCTGAGCGCGTTCGATTACGTCGCCGGGGTGCACTGGCTGCCAGATGGGCGACTGCTCGTACCCTATCAAAGCGTCGAGCCCGGCACGGCCATGAACCGGCGCTGGCACCTGCTGGCCCTGGACCGCGGCGGCCGGTGGCTTTTCGAGTTGCGAGACGTGCCGTGGCTGCTCGACGTCGACGGGAGGTCGGGCGAGATTACCTTCGTGGAGCGTGGATCGGAGGTTCCGAACCGATGGGCACTCGCGCGCTTGCGGCAGTAGCGCTGTTTTCCCTCGCCGCCTGCTCCGCGCCCGCACCCCGCACGCTCACCGCGGGGGATGCGCTGCCGGCGGAGTGGAAGCCTGCGGACGTGGACAGCGGCGTTGCGCTGCTCTGGGTGTTCCGGACGCGCGACTGCCTTTCGTGCGAAGAGGTGGACGAGCATCTGCGGCGTGTGCAGCGGGAGTTTGGTGCCTCCGTCGCGATCGTTGCGGTACACGTAGGAAACGCCAGGGACGCCACCGTCCCGCGGTCCTTCTTCGCGTCGCGTAGGGTGGCGCTCGCGCGGCAGGTGCGCCACACGCCACGGGAGTTTCGCCGGACGTTCGGCGACGTGACGCTCCCGGCGGTGCTGGTCGCGAGCGGCTCTCGAATCGTATGGTCCAGCGCGGGCCCCGCCTCTTCCGCGCTGACGCCGCACCGGCTGGATGGCGTGCTCCGGCGGCACGTGGGCGGATCGGAGTCGGTCGCGCCCGAACACGCGGCGGGAAACAAGTCACAGCGGTGAACCCATGCGCAGGAGGTGCCCCATTAGAAAGCGGCTTCGGCGGATTCTGGCGACGGCGATCGCAGCCACGGCAGGCACGGGGGTGCTGCTGGCGGCCGAGACCATCGTTGGCGCGCGCGGCGCGTATGCAGACTCATGGCAGTTGCAGATGGGCAACGACGGCATGTGGTGCGAGGGTTGCTGCCTCGGGGGCAACTACCTCTGCTGCTCGTCGGATCACCCCTGTAAGATCGATGCGACCTGACGGCGCAAGTCAGCTGGCGGTGCCCGGTCCCCCCCGTGTGCGCCCATGCGCACACGGGTTCCGGTGGCTTGCCCCGGCGGCGCTGGTGCTCTCGGTCATGGCCGTTTCGTGCGGCAACCCTCCCCCCGCACCGACACTCCAGGAATCGGCGCGCGTGCGTGTAAAGGCGTCCGGGCTGGGCGACGAGTGGCATAGCGCAGAGGTTGGGACGGTGGGCAAATGCCTGATGGTGATGGTGGGGGAGCCGCCCCACGCCCCGGTGCGCTTGATCCCACTCACGTTCGACCGGATCACGGAGCTACGCGTAAGTACGTTGTACGACGCGCGTCCCGGAGCAGGGGAAGCCCGTCGGTACCGGGCTGGTGCCGACACGACCGGCGAGCGCTGGGTTGCCGCGGATCTGGACGCGCTTCGCCGCCACCACGCCGGCTGCACCCCCCTTTAGGACCGGTACGTGATCGGGCCGGGTGCGCGTCTTCCCGCGTTCGGCGATGGCTGCGTCCGAGCATCCTTCTTCCACCGCCGGGACTCCAACCTCCATACCGGCCTCTCCCCGACCGCCACCAGGATGACTCGGAACCCGCTCCGCCCGCGCGCCAGACCACGCATGCAATCGACCGTCGCGCTCGCGGCAGGCGCGCTCCTTGTGCTCGCCGCCTGCGGCGGTGGCGATGCGCGGGCGGCGGGCCCGACCGTGCGCGACAGCGCGGGGATCCGCATCGTGCAGAACGAGGCGCCGGCGTGGAAGAAGGGACAGGCGTGGCGCGTCGCGGCTGAGCCCGTGACGGACGTGGGCGTGGCGGAGGGGGACGCCAACCAGCAGTTCGCCCGCGTCTCGGACGCGGTGCGGCTCTCGGACGGCACCTTGATGGTCGCGGACGGGCAGGTGAACGAGCTGCGCGCCTTCGATGCCCAGGGGCGATACCTGCGGAGCATCGGGCGCAGCGGTGGCGGCCCGGGCGAGTTCGGGGGGCTGGAGCAGCTGCACCTGCTGCCCGGCGACACCGTGGCCGCGTTCGACTATCTCGGCCGTCGTCTCTCGTTCTTCACGCCGGCCGGCACCTTCGTGCGCAGCGTGACGCTGGAGCCGGTGGACGGGACGCTGCGGCCGCGCCCGCTGGGCGTTTTCGCGGACGGCTCCATGGTGGTGGCGCCCCTGTTCAACCCCATCTTCCGGAACAGCCCCAGGCCGACCCGCGACACCGTCGCCCTCGCCCTGTACTCCGCGGCCGGCCGCCAATCGGCTTCGCTGGGCCGCGTGCCCGGACGTGAGATGGTCACCCTGGTGAGCGGCGGGGGCGCGGACCGGATGGCGGTCCGCGATGCGCGTCCGTTCGGCCTTGCGACCTTTTTCGCGGTGCACGGATCACGGCTGCTAGTGGGGGAAAACGCACGGTATGAACTGGTGGAGCGCCGTCCCGATGGAGCGGTGGTGCGGCTGGTCCGGCGCAGCGGGGATCCGCAAGCGGTGACGAAGCGCGACCGCGAGGCGTACCTGGAGCGCCGCCGCGGGCGGGCTGGCGACGGGGCGTCCCGGGGAGCCGAGGAACGGCTGCTGAAGAGCCTCAGCTTTCCCGAGCACAAGCCGTACTTTGCCGGCCTGCGGCTGGACGCGGAGGGGAACGCGTGGGTGGAGCGGCACCCCGCCCCCGGCGCCGACACGCCATGGGACGTGTTCGACGCGGAGGGGCGGCTGCTGGGCACCGTCACTACCCCCGCCGGGCTGCGGGTGACGCAGATCGGCCCCGACTTCATCGTCGGCGTGTGGACGGACGAGCTGGACGTGCCGCACGTCCGCGTGCACCGCATCCAGAAGCCGGCCGCCCGATGATCCGCCTGGCGGCAACCCCCCGGGCGCCCGAGCGCATCGCGGCCACGCCCCGGCAGCTTCCGGCGCACGCTCCCGGTCCCATGCCGATCCCTTCGCACCGGCGATGATCCGCTTCTCCATCCGCCGTCCCGTTGCTGTGGCAATGCTGTACGCGGCGCTGGCCCTGCTGGGCGTGGCGTCGTGGCTCAACGTGCCCGTGGAGCTGCTCCCGGAGACGGAACTGCCGCGGCTGCGCATCACCGCGCAATGGCCGGGGGCGTCGCCCGAGGTCACGGAGGCGTTCCTGACGTCGCCGATCGAGGCGGCGGTGCAGCAGGTGCGCGGGGTGGAAAAGGTCACCAGCACATCGCAGGAGGAGCGCGGCGTGATCGAGGTGCAGTTCGGGCGCGGGGCCGACATGGACTTCGCCCGGCTGGAACTGAGCGAGCAGCTGGCCGCGCTGGACGAGAACCTTCCCGAAGGGGCCATGCGGCCGCTGGTGGAGCCGTACGTGCCCGAGGAGTTCCGGAGCCAGAGCCGCCCCTTTCTGAGCTACACCCTCACCGGCCCGTTTACCTCCGAGGCGCTGCGCACCCTGCTGGACCAGGCGGTCGCGCCCGAGCTGCGGCAGGTGGAGGGGGTGGCCGACGTGCAGGCGTTCGGCGGGCGCGACCGCGTGCTGGAGGTCGCGCTGGACGAGCGGCGCATCCTGGCGCTGGGGCTTACCCCCGACGCGGTGCGGCAGAAGGTGAACGGGCTCGAGGACGTGCGCGAGGCGGGCGTCGTTCGCCGGGGCGGCATGCTGTACACGCTGGCCGTGCGCGAGAGCGCAGAGTCGGCGGAGCGCATCCGCCTGCTGCCGCTGCTGACCGACCAGGGGCGCGTGGTGCGGCTGCAGGACGTGGCCGTGGTGCGCGACACCTACGAGGAGCCGCGCTCCTTATACCGCATCGACGGGCAGCCCGCGGTCACCTTCACGGTGGTGAAGGAGATCGGGACCAACGTGGTGGAGGTGGCGGACGCGGCCAAGGCGCGGATGGCGCAGGTGCAGGGGCGCCTCCCCGGCGGCACCCGGGTGATCCTGGACGACGACGAGAGCGAGGCCGTGCGCACCCAGCTGACGGACCTGCGCGGGCGCGCGCTGTCGTCGGCGGTGATCGTCTTCGTCGTTCTCTTCTTCTTCCTGCGCTCCTTCCGCTCCGCCGCCATCGTCTTTTCCAGCATCGCCTTCGCGGCGCTCATCACCCTGAACCTGATCTACTTCGGGGGGCTGACGCTGAACGTGCTGACGCTGATGGGGCTGGCGATGGGCTTCGGGCTGATCATCGACAACGCGGTGGTGGTGCTGGAGAACGTGTTCCGCCACGCGCGCACGGCGCCGGACGCGGAGCAGGCGGCGGAGCGGGGCGCGCGCGAGATGGTGCTCCCGGTGCTGGCGGCCACGATGACGACGATCATCGTCTTCATCCCCTTCATCTACCTGCAGGGCGAGCTGCGGCTGTTCTACGTGCCGCTGGCCATCGTGGTCGGCTTTACCAACCTGGCCTCGCTGCTGGTGACCTTTTCGTTCACGCCGGCGCTGGCGGGGCGGCTGCTGGGGAGCAGGGTGAAGATGATCCGCGAGCGGGCGCGCGAGGAGCGTCCGCCGCTGTACACGCGCGTGTACGCCGCGCTGGTGGGCGCCACGCTGCGCGGGCCCTGGGTGGCCGTAGCGGCGGCGCTGCTGGCGCTGGCGGGGTCCGGCTACCTGTTCGACAAGTACGTGACGCGCGGGACGGTGTGGCGGCCCTGGTACGAGGAGCAGTCGTACATCCGCATCGCCTTCGACCTGCCGCGGGGCGAGGAGCTGCAGCGCACCGACGAGCTGGTGCGCTACTTCGAGGCGCGGCTCAGCGCGATGCCCGAGGTGGCGCGGTTCACCACCAACGTGTACCCGCAGGCGGCGCAGATGCGGGTGGAGTTCCCGGATTCGCTGCAGGACACCTCGGTGCCGCTCTCCGTGAAGGAGCAGCTGGAGGCCTACAGCCACCAGTACGGCGGCGCGGCGGTGCGGGTGTACGGCTATGGGCCGTCGTTCTACGGCGGGGGCTCGTCGCCGCCCAACTACAGCATCCAGGTGCTGGGCTACAACTACGAGCGGGTGCGCGAGATCGCCGAGGACCTGGGGCGGCGGCTGCGGGGCTTTTCACGCATCCAGGACGTGGACACCAACTCGTCGGGCGCCTGGTTCGAGCGCGACAAGGCCACCGAGGTGGTGCTGAACGTGGACCGCGCGGCGCTGGCGGCCCACGGCCTTACGTCGCGCGAGGTGGTGAGCCGCGTGAGCGCGGCGGTGGGGCGCAACGGACAGCGCGGCTTTCTGCGCGTGGGGAACGAGGAGGTGCGCTTTTCCGTGGCGCTGGACGGGCACCAGCGGCTGGACGTGCAGGAGCTCCAGCAGCTGCCCATCCCCGCGCCGGGCGGGGGTTCGGTGCGGCTGGCGGACGTGGCGCGGGTGGGGGAGCGCGAGGTGCTCAGCCGCATCGTGCGCGAAGACCAGCAGTACCAGCGCACGGTGAGCTACGAGTTCCGCGGGCCCAACAAGCTCGGCGACAAGGTGCACGAGGCGGTGATGAAGACGACGAGCGTCCCCCCCGGCTACACCCTGGTGGGGCGCGAGGAATGGAAGTGGTCCGACGACGAGCGCCGGCAGATCTACGGCGTGCTGGCGGTGTCGCTGATCCTGGTGTTCATGGTGACGGCGGCGCTGTTCGAGTCGCTGCGCCAGCCGCTGTGCGTGCTGCTTACGGTGCCCATGGCGCTGATCGGGGTGTTTCTCACCTTCTTTTTCACCGGCGCCAGCTTTACCCGCGAGGCGTTCATCGGGGTGATCATGATGGGCGGGGTGGTGACCAACAACGCCACGCTGCTGGTGGACCACGTGAACCAGCTGCGGCGCGCGGCGGGGCTGCCGCTGCACGACGCGGTGCTGCGCGGCACGCTGGAGCGGGTGCGGCCCATCCTGATGACCAGCGCGGTGACCATCCTGGGCCTGCTTCCGCTGGTGATCGCCAGTGAGGCGGCGGACGCCAACATCTGGAACGCGCTTGGGTACGCCCTCCTCGGCGGCCTGGCCAGCTCCACCGTCCTGGTGCTGACCGTGACGCCCGCGCTGTACCTGCTCTTCGAGCGCGGGCCGGAGCGCCGGCGTGCGCGCGTTCCCGACGGGTCGCCCCAGGTCGCATAGTTCTACGGCTTCAGAATCACGCGGAGGACGCGGAGGAAAAGAAAGAGGACGCGGAGAAACCCATCCGTTCTCCGCGTCCCCTCTCCGTTCCTCCGCGTCCTCCGTGCGATTGAGCTTTTCTGGGCCGTCAGACCTCGACCTCCACCACGCCGGACTGGTACTGGGCGAGCAGGCGGTCCAGCCGGGGGCGGGAGATGCCCAGGATGCGCGCGGCGCGGCTCTTGTTGCCGCCGGTGTGGGCCAGCACCCGCTCCACGTGCCGCCGCTGCGCCTGCGCCAGCGTCCCGATGTCGTCCTCGGCGGGGCCGGACTCGGGCGCGGGCCTGCCGCTCGCCCCCTGCAGCGCAAAGTGCTCCGGGCTCAGCGCGGGACCGTGGGCCAGCACCACCGCGCGCGTGATGGCGTTCTCCATCTCGCGCACGTTGCCGGGCCAGGGGTGCTCGTGAAGCAGCTGCATCACCCGCGGCGGGATGATGCGCACGTCCTTGCCCAGTTCGCGCGCGGCGCGGCTCAGCAGGTGCTCGGCCAGGATGGGGATGTCTTCACTGCGCTCCCGCAGCGGCGGCAGGTTGATCTCCACCACGCGCAGGCGAAAGTACAGGTCTTCGCGAAACTGCCCCTGGCGCACCAGCTCTTCGATGGGGCGGTGCGTGGCGGCGATCACCCGCGCCTGCGTCTTGCGCGGGCGCTCGCTCCCCACGGGGTAGAACTCGCGCGCCTGCAGCACGCGCAGCAGCTTGGCCTGGAACGCGGGCGTGGTGTCGCCGATCTCGTCCAGGAAGATGGTGCCGCTCCCCGCCAGCTCGAACTTGCCGCGACGGTCGCCCAGCGCGCCGGTAAAGGCGCCCTTCACGTGGCCGAACAATTCCGATTCCAGCAGCGACTCGGCCAGGGCGGTGCAGTTGATGGCGACGAACGGCTCGCCGCTCCAGGGCGAGTAGTTGTGGATGGCCGAGGCCACCAGCTCCTTGCCCGTCCCCGTCTCGCCGCGGATGAGCACCGGCGTGCGCGACGACGACAGCATCCCGATGAGCTTGTAGATCTCGATCATCAGCGGCGAGCGGCCCACGCCCGCCTCCATCCGCTCGGGGGCGGGCGCGCCCGCCGGGGCGGGGCTGCCGCGGCGGCGGGCCGCGCGGTCGCGCAGGCACCGGTTCAGCACCAGCTCCAGCTGCTCCAGGTCCACCGGCTTGACCAGGTAGTCGTACGCCCCGCTGCGGATGGCGCCGATGGTGGTGCGCATGTCCTCGTAGCCGGTGATGACGATCACGTCCACCTCCGGCATCCCCCGGTTCACGGCCTCCAGCAGCTCCAGGCCGCTCATCCCCCCCATCTGCACGTCGGTGAGCACCACGTCGGGCCGGTACTCGTGCAGCATCCCCAGCGCCTCCTCGGCGCTGGCGGCGGTGCGCACCTCGAAGTTGGCGCGCAGAAAGTGGAACTCCAGCGACACCAGGACGGCGGGATCGTCGTCGACCAGCAAAAGCTTTCGGCTCACGGGGAGGACCGGTGGGGGGTGTCGATGGGCGGCGCCGACCCACGCGCGCACGGGGCAAGCGCCGAACCGCGGGGCGGAGCGCGGAAAATCGGGGCGCCCGGCGGGGTTTCTCGGCCCGCGCCGAAGCGCCCGGCGCGAAACGCCGCAACGAAACGTTGCATCTGCAACGGGTTGATGCAAGATTCACGGGACGGCGGAAGATGGTTGCGTCCGGCGTGCGCCTCACCGACCGGCAGCGCGTGAACGGGAGTGCGCCGTTCCCGTCCAGGAACCAGAGCCGTTCCGGAACGGAACGCCGCGTCGCCGTCCACAGCGCGAAATTCCATCCCTTGCCGCGGGGAGAAGGGGGAGCGGTATGGCGCGAGAGGCGCGTCCGTCGCGACGGCCGGCCGCGGCGGGTGCTTTCGCCTCAGCGGGCCCGCGCCCCGTTCCGCACGGCGTGGGAACCGCCCCGCGGGTGCGGGACGGTTCCGGGTGCCGCGGCGTGCTCAGGTGGCGCGGCACCAGGGCGGAGGCTGCCGCTGGTTCCGCCCCGGACCCACGGTGTCGGGGGCGTTGGGGTTGGCCTGCTTCGGCAGCTCGATCTGGCCGTCGCCGGGGGGTGTGTAGAACTGGCAGCAGCCGCTGATGCAGGCCATCCACCCATAGGTGCCCGCGTCCTCCGCTTCAGCCTGCTTCCCCGCGGCCGGGGCCGCGGCGGTGGGGCCGCGCGGCCGCCACTGCGCCTGCGGCGTCCTGGGGTTGGTGTGCCCGTCCTGGCAGTACCAGAACATCCAGGCGCGCGACGGCGAGGCCTTGCCGCTTCCGCCCTGCTCGTACACCAGCATGGCCGGTCCGCCGGTGGAGTTGGCGAAGGCGAAGAGGGTGTCGCCCGGCAGCAGCGTGTCCCACCCCTTATGCGCGGGGAAGGTGTCCAGCACCACGAACATCCCCACGATCCGCTGCTGCCCGGTCAGGTCTCCAGGCGCCAGGCACGGAGTGAGGTTGGTGGAACGGATCTCCACGCGCACCGCCGTGCAGTCGCGGCACAGCTTCACGGTCGTGGTGTCGACGTTGCCGGCCACGTCGGGGAAGGTGACGCCGCCCGCCTTCAGCGAGTCCAGCAGCCCCTGCCAGGGCCCGTTCAGCACCGGCATGGAGACGGCGGGGGGCGGGCCGGTGCAGGTGTCGGCCGCGGCGGCCGTGGTGGCCAGGGCCCGCGCGTCCGCGGCGCCGGAGGCATCGGCTTCGTCCTCGGCGCCGCCGCAGGCGCAGAGCGCCAGCGCGAGCAGAAGGCGCGCAGGGCCGGCCGGGCCGGAGCGTAGTGCGAGCGACGTACGCATGGTGGTCTCCCTCCATGGGGGGTGATGGGCTCGGGTCACGCGCACCGCGCGCGGGCCCGCGGGATCGGCGCACCAGGGTGCGCGGTCACAGCCGCGCAACCTACACCGTGTGCCGGACGAAAAAAACTGTTTGGATCTGCTACGCCCGGCCCGTCCGGGCGTGGATCGCCGCCGTGTGGGGGCGCGGGGGCCTGCCCGCTTCCGCCGTTCGCCACCCTTTTTGCCGATTCCGGAGCGCCCGGGCGGCTTGCGCCCGCTCCGTGGCGCATACAGTATGGGGGCGCCCGCTCAACCTTCTTTCCCGCTGCCGTCAACCCGCCCGAAAAGCTGCCGATGTTCGTCTTGAAAGT
>JAHWJJ010000366.1 GCA_019348475.1 Gemmatimonadota bacterium
GGGTGAAGGGGTGAAGGGGTGAAGGGGTGAAGGGGTGAACGGGTGAACGGGTGAAGGGGTGAAGGGGTGAAGGGGTGAAGGGGTGAAGGGGTGAACGGGTGAACGGGCCCGCGGCTGGAACTGCCACAAGCGCCGCCCAGGGCTCGCGGAGCTCGCCAGGCAGGGCTTCGACGGCGGGGGACCGTCGGCCTCCGCGCGCCGTCCGAGCGACCTGGGCCCACGCTGGACCGTCCCACGCACCTGGGACGACGCCCGCGTGAGCAGGTGAAGCCCCGTTCCGCGAGCGCAAGCGAGCGGAGACGGGGCTTATCGCAGTTCCAGCACGCGGCTTTAGCCGCCCCGGCTGGGGGCCTGCTCTGCGCTCCCGCCGGTGGACCGGGATGGGCGGGTTCATCCCGTGCGGGTTGTAACCCGCGGCTCGAGCTGCCATAACTCCCGCCCAGGGCTCGCGGAGCTCGCCAGGCCGGACCTCAACCGCGGTGACCGCCGGCCTCCGCGCGCCGTCCGAGCGACCCCTGGGCCCACGCTGGACCGTCCCACGCGCCTGGGGCGACGCCCGCCTGAGCAGGTGAAGCCCCGTTCCGCGAGCGCAAGCGAGCGGAGACGGGGCTTATCGCAGTTCCAGCACGCGGCTTTAGCCGCCCCGGCTGGGGCACGTCCCACCGGAACGGCACCACCCCGGGCTGCTTCATCCGGGGAGGCGCCTCACGCCCGGGCCAGCCGCGCGACGCCGTCCAGCAGCCGCTCCACGTCTTCGTCGGTGGTGTACGGCGCCACGCCGGCGCGGATCAGCCCGCCGCAATCGGCCAGGCCCAGCGCGTCACAGACGGTGGTCGCGTAGAAGTCGCCGTTCCAGACGAACACCCCCTCCGCCCCAGCCGGCGCGCCGCCTCGCCAGGCGAGACGCCGTCGATGGTGAACCCGGCCGTGGGCGTGCGCTCCCCCTCCGCCGCCGGGCCGTACACGCGCACACCGGGCATGGAGGTGAGCCCGGCGTGCAGTTGCGCGAACAGCGCCGACTCGTGCCGGTGGATGGCGGCGTAGGCGCGGCGCAGCGACTCGCGCAGGTCGCGCCCCGGATCGCCCGCCAGCGACGCGATCCACTCCACCGCCGCCCCCGTGCCCACGATCCCTTCGTGGTTCAGCGTCCCCGTCTCCCACCGCTCGGGCGCCGTGTCGCTGGCCGGCGGCACCTTGTACGGCGTCAGCCGCTCCAGGTGCTCCGTGCGCCCCCAGAGGATGCCGACGTGCGGGCCGAAGAACTTGTAGGCGGAGCACGCCAGGAAGTCGCACCCCATCGCCTGCACGTCCGGCAGCCGGTGCGGCGTGTAGTGCACGGCGTCCACGAACGAGAGCGCCCCCGCCCGCCGCGCCCGCTCGGCCACCGCCGCCACGTCGTTCACCGTGCCGATGGCGTTGGACGCCGCCCCCACCGCCACCAGGCGCGTGCGCCGCGAGAGAGCGCGGTCCAGCGCCTCCAGGTCCAGGGTGAACGTTTCGGAGCTGAACGGGACCACCCGCACCGTGATGCCGCGGTCCTCGGCCAGCCGCACCCAGGGCGCAACGTTGGCCTGGTGGTCCAGCTGCGTGACCACGATCTCGTCGCCCGGCCCCCACTCGCGCCCCAGCGAGCGCGACAGGTGAAAGGTGAGCGTGGTCATGTTAGCGCCGAACGCCACCTCGCTGGGCCAGGGCGCGTTCAGCAGCGCCGCCACCCGCTCTCGCGCGCCGGCGATGGCGGCGTCCGTCTCTTCACTCGTGGCGAAGAAGCCGTGCGTGTTGGCGTTGTGCATCAGCAGGTAGTCACGCACGGCGTCGGCCACCTGGCGCGGCACCTGGCTGCCGCCGGGCCCGTCGAAAAAGGCGATGGGCCTGCCGCCCACCCGCCGCTCGAAGACGGGAAAGTCGGCGCGGACGCGGGCGGAGAACGGATCGGTCATTCGGAAAGGGCGCGGCATGCGAACGGAACCGGGCGGGATGCGAAGCGCAGCGAATGTAGGCAGGACTCCGCAAACGAAACAGCCCCGGGGGCGCCGGGGCTGTTTCTTCGAATCTCGTGGCGATGCGGATCAGCGGAGAGAACTCCTACGAGTTCTACAGTCCGTCGTGCACCTGGAGTTCTACTGCGTCACGCCAGGGCGCGGAGGACACGGAGAACAGACCTGTCCTCTTCTTTTCTCCGCGACCTCCGCGCCCTCCGCGTGAGGCCATCTTTGGAGCTGGACGCACAATCCATCTGAGAATTCCGACAGTTCTACTGCGGGCGACCTTCTCTTTTCGGGCCGGCACAAAAAGCGGAGGGTGGAGACGCAAGCCCGTCTCCACCCTCCGCTGTTCTGCCGTCTATCGTGCCGCGTACGCGTTCAGGACAGGGCCCAGAACCCTTCCAGCGCGTGCCCATCGGGGCTCTCGCGCAGCTTTTCGAAGGCGCGGTTGCGGATCTGGCGGATGCGCTCGCGCGTGACCCCCAGCATGCTGCCGATCTCCTCCAGGGTGCGCTCCTCGCCCTCGTCCAGGCCGTAGTACAGGTACAGGATCTTGCGCTCGCGCTCGGTGAGGTACTTCTCGAACATCTTCTCCAGGAACTCGCGCCGGGCCTGCGACTCCACCTCTTCCTCGATCTGGTCGGCCTCGCTGCCGGCAAAGCGCTCGCCGAAGCTGGCGCTGTCGCGGTCGCCGCGGTCCAGCGGCGCGTCCAGCGAAAGCTCGCTGGCGGCCACGCGGCGCAGCGCGCGGATGGTGTCCACCGGCTCACCCATGTCATCGGCGATCTCTTCGTCGGTGGGCGAGCGGCCCATCTGCTGGGTGAGCGCCGTCTCCACCCGCGACAGCCGGACCAGGTTGGAGTTCTGGTTCAGGGGGATGCGTACCGAGCGGGTCTGCTCGGCCAGCGCCTGAAGCACCGTCTGGCGAATCCACCACACGGCGTAGGAGATGAACTTGACGCCCTTGTCGGGGTCGAACTTCTTGACCGCCTTGAGCAGCCCTTCGTTCCCGATGCACACCAGCTCGGCCAGGCCAAGGCCGCGGCCCTGGTACTTCTTCACGTAGGAGATCACGAAGCGCAGGTTCGCCGTCACCAGGCGTTCGGCGCACTGCTTGTCTCCGGCGCGCGCCCGGTGGGCGAGGGCGCGCTCCTCCGCGGGATCGTCGATCAGCGGGTACTTCTCAACGTCCTGCAGGTACTGATCGAACGAGTCCAGGGCCCGTGAGCTCAAAAACATGTTAGCTCGTCCTTTTGGTAAAATGACGAGAGCAGCGGGCCTCGGTGGTGTACGAGGCCCCGCTGCCCTCAGTTCACGCGGAGCGGCTTGTCTCCCGGATGTCCGTCATAACCGGCAAATCTAGACCCGGATGCGTCCAAAGTCAAATCTTTTCTCCGGACGCGCAGGTGGCCCGGTTCCGCGGCGCTTGATAGCCCCGGACGCCCGGAAGGTTCCGCTGCCCCGCCCAATTGCGGCGTGCGGGGCCGCAGCAAATCCTGCGCCCACGGGCGTGGCAGATCGCCCCGGGCTGGACGGTCCGGGCGCCGCAAACCGGCCTCCCGCAGCGGCTTGCGAACGCGCGGCTTTCGGCGCCCCGGCTCCTGCACGGCGGTTCGGCCCCGAGCGGGCGGTCACGGGCGGCGGAACCGCGGCCCCCCTCGCCTGGTCCCGAAGCGTGGCGCGGCTTGCCCGCACCGCCCGTGCTCGGTACGATGTGCACTCCCGGCCCGCCGCCCCCGAAACGCCCGCTCCGCGCCCTGGCCGACGGGGCGGCCGAGCGGCCGGGGGGCGAAGGCCCGCGTCCCGCACCGCTCCCCTTCTCCACCGACCACGATGACGCACCCGGGCTGGGTCTCGCTTCTCCCGCCGCTGCTGGCGATCGCGCTGGCCATCTGGACCCGGCAGGTGTACCTGTCGCTGGCTGCCGGCGTCTGGGCGGGCGCCACCATCCTGGCCGGGTGGAACCCGGTCGCGGGGCTGGGCGGCGCCATTGAGCGCACCGTCACGGTGTTCGCCGACGCCGGCAACACGCGCGTGATCCTGTTCACCATGGTGATCGGCGCGCTGATCGCCACCATCGAATCGTCCGGCGGGGTGCGGGGGTTCGTGGACTGGGTGGAGCGGCGCCGGCTGGTCACCAGCCCGCGTGGGGCGCGGCTGCTGGCGTTCGCCGTGGGCGTGGTGATCTTCATCGAGAGCAACATCACCGTGCTGGTGTCGGGCGCCATCGCGCGACCGCTCTTCGACCGCTACCGCATCTCCCGCGAAAAGCTGGCGTACCTGGTCGACTCCACTTCGGCGCCCATCTGCATCCTGATCCCCCTGAACGCGTGGGGCGCGTACATCCTGGCGCTGCTGGCCGGCGTGGGGGTGCGCGACCCGCTGGGGGTGTTCGCCGGTTCCATCCCCCTGAACCTGTACGCGCTGGCGGCCGTGGTGCTGGCGGGGACGGTGGCGGTCACCGGGCTCAGCCTGGGGCCCATGCGCCGGGCGGAGGAGCGCACGCGCGGCGGGATGCTGCTTTGGGAGAACGCCAAGCCGCTGCTGGACCCGGACGTGCTCTCGCCCCAGCCCACCACCCGCATCCCCCCGCGCGCGGTGAACATGCTGCTCCCCGTAGCGGTGATGGTGCTCACCATGCCCATCGGCCTGCTGGTCACCGGCGGCGGCGACATCCGGGCGGGGTCGGGCTCCACCAGCGTGCTGTGGGCCGTCGGCGCCGGGCTGGCCGCCGCGTGGATCCTCCTTCTGCTGCAGCGCGGCGCCACGGTGGACGAGCTCACGGCGACCGGGCTCAAGGGGGCGGGCGGGCTGGTGCCGATGGCGCTGGTGCTGCTGCTGGCGCTGGCCATCGGCGGGGTGGCCCGGGACCTGGGGACGGGGCCGTACGTCGCCGGGCTGACGGCGGGGCGCGTGCCCGCGTGGGTGTTCGTGCCGCTGGTGTTCCTGATCGCCGCGTTCATCGCCTTTTCCACTGGCACCAGCTGGGGGACGTTCGCCATCATGAT
>JAHWJJ010000045.1 GCA_019348475.1 Gemmatimonadota bacterium
GCCCTCATGATGCGACTTTCGCGGACCGTCCTGCTGCTTGCGTTCGCCCTGGCGGCGGGCGCCCGCGCCGCGGCGGCGCAGACCATTCCCTCGCCCTACGACTACCTGGAACAGACCCAGGGCGCGGGGGTGTTCGCCGGGTACCTGTTCGCCGACCCGGACCTCAGCCTTACCGACAGCACGTCCCTTCCCATCGCGCCCGCATCGGGTCCGGTGTTCGGCCTTCGCTATCAGGTGCGCGCGGCCGGGCCGCTGTACATCGAGGGCAGCGTGGGCGTAAGCCCCACCGACCGCCGCCTGTTCGCGCCCCGTACGGACGCGGACTCGGCCGGCGGGCGCGACCTGGGCGCCACGGTGCCGGCCACGCTGGTGATGGGCGACGTGGCGCTGCGCTTTTTCGTGACGGGCCCCCGCACCTGGAACGGCCTGGCGCCCTTCGTGGTGGGCACGGGCGGGCTGGCGGGCGACGTCCGCGGCAGCTTCGACGAGGAGGAAGAGATCGCCCCGGAGGCGCGCTTCCGCTTCGGCCCCGCCTTTGCGGTGGGGGCGGGGCTCGGGACCGACTGGTACCCCGTCCCCCGCGCTTCGCTGCGCTTCGAGGTCATGGGCCGGCTGCGGCGCATGCGTACCCCCGGCGGCTTTCTGCCCACGGCCCGGGACGCGCGCAGCGAGTGGAACCCGGCGGTGGGCATCACGCTGGGCGGGGCGCTGCACTTCTAAGCCAACGCCGTCAGGGAGGGCCGCATGGCCGGCAGGTACACGGGAGACATCTTCGACTTTTCGGGGATGACGGACGACGAGCTGTACGACGTGGTCGTGCAGGAGCTGAAGGAGCACCCGGAGCTGGATGCCGGCTGGGTGGACGTGCGCGTGAAGGACGGGCACGTCACCCTGTCGGGCCGGGTGGGAAGCGACAGCGAGGTCTCCGTCGCCGAGCAGGTGATCACCGAGATCCTGGGCCTGCCGGGGTTCACCAACGAACTGATGGTGGACGAGTTGCACCGCGGCGAGGCGCCCGAGGCGGCCGACGACGCGGTGGCGCAGGACCAGGAGGTCCAGGCGCAGTACGGCGAGAGCAACGAGAACCAGTCCGACACCGCGGCGCACCTGGTGGAGGACCTGGAGGCGCAGACCTACGGCACGCACAGCCTGACCGACGCCGTGACCGACGGCGCCCCCTATTCTCCCCCCGACCGCCCCACGGGCGAGGGCTACGGCTCGCGGGAGAGCCACTGAGGGGAGTGCGTGAGGGGAGTGCGTGAGTGCGTGGGTGCGTGGGTGCGTGGGTGCGTGGGTACGGCGCACTTCGATAACAGCGGGTCCCGGCTGCGATGCCGGGACCGGCTTTTTGATGCCAGCGTTTCCGATTCGTTCGATCCGGAGAAAGAATCGGAATGACGCCAGAAGCCCCGCCCTGGCTCGTCTACTCGCGCAGGCGGGGCTCCAGCTGCATGCCAGCCTATTCCCTATTCCCTGTCCCCTTGCTGTTCCACCGGCTCGGTCATCGTGCCCTGGGTCGACTGCGGCACCACGTCCCCGTGCTGCTCGGCCACGGGCTGGTCCACGCGCACGGTCAGGTGGTTGATCACGCCGCGCACGCCTTCCGTCTCCCAGGCGTCGTCCCAGGCGTAGCGCGCCTCCATGAAGTCGTCCACCTCGCCGCGCAGGGTGACCACGCCGTCCTCCACCTCCACGTCCACGCGGTCGATGTCGACCCACACGTCCTCGTACAGCTTGCGGCGCACCGCGTCCAGGATCTCCTCGTCGTCCAGCTCCCGGCCGGTGTCGTCCAGGCCGTAGCCCCAGCGCTCGCCGCGCGGCCCGGGCTCGCGGTTCAGCTCCGGATGGCGGTGGTACGCGTGCTCGGGAAGGAACGGCCCGCGCGCGTATCCGCCCTGCCACTCCTCCTGCATCTCGCCGGCGTAGCCGCCCCAGCCGCCGCGGCGCGGAGGCTCCGCGTACCGGCCGGCGGGCGCCTCGTAGCCGCCGCCGTACAGGCCGCGGTCGTAGCCGGCCGGGACGTCCCAGCGCCCGTACTGCACGTCCCGCGGGCTCCACCCCCCGCCGCCCATGATCTCGCGCGGCGGGCGGTTCCACTCGTAGCCGCCGCGGCGCGGCGCGGGCCGCGGCCCCCACCCCCCTCCAAAGCTCCCGTCGTACCGGCGCATCGCTGCCTCCCGTTGTGGCCCGTGGTTTCCGCGCGGCGGGCGCGCAAGTCCCGTTCCCCGTCCGCGCTTGATGCCGCCCCGCCCGGGCCCTAGCTTCGGCGCATGCATCCGCCCGCCGATCCCCTGTCGCCGCCGCCGCTGGGCGCCATCCTCGCGGGGGGCGCCAGCCGCCGCTTCGGCACCCCCAAGGCGCTGGCGCGGGTCGGGGGGCGGCGGATCATCGACCGCGTCCTGGACGCCCTCTCCGCCGCCGTGCCGCGGGTGGTTCTCTCCGCGAACGAGCCGGCCCTGTTCGCGGACCTGGCGCTGCCGATGCGCCCGGACGACGTCCCCGGGCTGGGCGCGCTGGGCGGAATCCACACGGCCCTACGGTGGGCGGCGGAATGCGGGGCGCCCGGCGCGCTGGTGGTCGCCTGCGACATGCCGTGGGTGTCCGCCGAATTGCTGCGGACGATCGCGGAGCGCGCGGCATCCACCTCCGCCGACGCCGTGGTGCCGGAGAGCGGCGGTCGGCGGGGGATCGAGCCGCTCTGCGCCTGGTATTCCGTGCGCTCCCTTCCGCAGGTGCAGCGGATGATCGACGGAGGCGAGCGCCGCGTGCACCGGCTGCTGGACGGGATCCGCGCGGAGGTCATCCCCCTGGCCGAGGTGCGGCGCATCGGCGAGCCCGGCATCCTCTTTCTCAACGTCAACACGGTGGATGACCTGCGCAGGGCACGGCGGCACGGACAGGCGCCGCCCGCCGTCGCCATCATCGGGAAAAAGAACAGCGGCAAGACCACGTTGATGGTGGCGCTGCTGGCGGAGCTTGGACGGCGCGGGGTCCGCGCGGCATCCATCAAGCACGGCCACCACGCCTTCGAGACCGACCAGCCGGGCAAGGACAGCTGGCGGCACTTCAACGAGGGCATGGCCGAGGCCACCATCATGGCCGGCGAGGGAAAGATCGCGCTGGTGATGCGGTTGGACGGCGACCCCGACCCCGTGCGGCTGGTGCGCGAGTTCTACATGGGCCGCGGCTACGACCTGGTGCTGGTGGAGGGATACAAGGCCGGGCCCTTTCCGCGGATCGAGGTGTTCCGCCGCGCCGTGCACGACCGTCCGCTGATCGCCGATGCTGGCGATGCGGCGGAATCCTACCTGGCGGTGGTTACGGACGATGCGTCCTTTGCGACGGAGCTGCCGGTGATCGTGATGGATGCGGATCACCCGCAGGCGCACGTGCGTCGCGTGGCGGACCTCATCCTCTCGCGCGTCGTCGACGGGGCGGACGATGCGGGATGAGCGCGCGGCGGACTGGCTGACCGGGCCCGAGGCGCTGGCCGCCATCCTGCGCGGCGTGCGCCCGCTGGAACCGGAGGAGCGGCCGCTGCTGGACGCGCTCGGCTCCGTGCTGGCGGAAGACGTGGCCGCGCCCGTGGACCTGCCGCCGTGGGACAACAGCGCCATGGACGGCTTCGCCGTGCGCGCCGAGGACGTGCGCGGCGCCTCCGCCGACGCGCCCCGCGTCCTCCCCGTGGTGGACGACGTCGCCGCCGGCCAGTTCCCCTCCCGTCCCGTGGAGCGCGGCGAGGCGATCCGCATCATGACCGGCGCGCCCGTCCCCCGCGGCGCGGACAGCGTGGTGCGCGTGGAGCACACGGACGGCGGAGCGGGAATCGGCACGGCGCAGGGCGCCGTCCGCATCCACAGCGACGCCGACGCGGGAAAGAACGTGCGCCCCCGCGGCGAAGACGTGCGCGCGGGCGACGTCGTGCTGCGCGCGGGGGACGTGCTGCGCGCGCCGCAGCTGGCGGTGGCGGCGGCGTTCGGCGGCGCGCGGCTCCCGGTCACCCGCCGCCCCGTGGTCGCCGTGCTGGCCTCCGGCGACGAGCTGGTGCCGGTGGAGGAGTTCGACGAAGTCCGGGCCGGGCGGCGCATCGTCAGCACCAACTCGTACGCGCTGGCGGCGCAGCTGGCGGAGAGCGGAATGCAGGCGCGGGTGCTGGGGATCGCGCGCGACACGCGGGAGAGCCTGCGCGAGCACCTGCGTCTGGCGGCGGGGTGCGACGCCCTGATCACCACCGCCGGGATCAGCGTGGGGGAGCACGATCACGTGCTGGCGGCGCTGCGTGAGATGCGGACGGAGGTGGATTTCTGGCGCGTGCGCATTCGCCCCGGGAGCGCGATGGCGTTCGGGCGGGTGGGCGCGCTGGACGGCATCCCCTGGTTCGGCCTCCCGGGGAACCCCGTCAGCACGATGGTGACCTTCGAGCTGTTCGTGCGCCCCGCGCTGCTGCGCATGTGCGGCCGCACGCGCACTCATCCGCCCACGCTGGACGCGGTGATGCACGATTCGTATTTCGCGCGCGGCGAAATGATGCACTTTCCCCGCGTACGGCTGGAGCGCCAGGGCGAGGGACCGGCGTTCGCGCGGCTCACCGGCGCGCAGGGCTCCGGCGTCGCCACGTCCATGGCCGCCGCCGACGGCCTGGCCATCGTACCCCCCGGCGCGCGGCTGAACCCCGGGGACCGCGTTCGCGTCGTGGTCGTGGGCGGGGCGCCGCTGGTGGAGGAAGCGCCGTTCTGACCGACACGCGGGGAGGGAACGCGATGCCAGAATCAACCATCCGCCAGGTCCTCCGCGAGTTGCGGAGGCTTGCGTGGGAGGCGGAGCTTGGGGAGGCGCTCCTCCCGATCGCCGAGCGCATGGACGCGTGGAGGCGCGGCGAGGCATCGGCCTTCCAGGTGAGCGACGAGATCCACCGCTTTCACGATGGCGCCAGCCGGGAGATCTGGAAGACGTACCAGTCCCGGGATACGGAGATGCTCCTCGCGAAAGCACTCGCGGATGGATACCTGCGCCGTGAGCAGGTCCCCAACCCGGTCTACGCCGTCCTGGAGCCGCACGTGGCGCGGCTCGCGTCGTCGCGCGCCGCGTGGGAATCCTCCGAACTCGCGCCGCCGGGGGAGGAAGCGGAACCGTCGTGAGGACCCGCGGGCGCGGGCGTTGCATCTGCCATCTTCAACATCCACAGGGAGATGACGATGGCGGCCGGACCCGATCCCAACCGCTTCAACCCGAGCGACCCCGAGACGCGGCCCAAGGACTACCGCCGCGGCGACAGCCTGGGCGACCTGCGCTCCACCCGGTTGGGGCTGCCCACCTGGGGCGTGGCGGTGCTGGTGCTGCTCGTCTTCGCGTTCTTCCTCTACCTGACGCGCTGATCCGGCGCCCGTCCCCTGTCAGCGAGCCTGTGCCATGCGCGTACCCGTCCGCCCTCTCCTCGCCGGCCTGGCGGCGGCCGCGCTGGCGGGGTGCGTATCCAACCAGCCGTACCACCTGCAGCCAGGCGAGATCGCGGCGTACGACTGCGGCGGATTTCTGTTCAGCGCCGAGGCCACCCTGAGCCGCGCCCGCGTCACCTTGCAGGACGGGCGGATCTACGGCCTGTCGAGCGCCGGCCCCGGCCGCGGCTACGTGGGCGACGGCGTGCGGCTGTACGTGTCGCAGCGTTTCGCCCGCCTGGAACTGCCCGGCGTCGTGTACAGCCGGTGCCGGCGGGTGTGAGGGTGAAGGGGTGAACGGGTGAAGGGGTGAACGGGTGTTGGGACGAACCGGTGCTGTGGGGTCGGCCGGGTGATGGGCCGGGCCCGCCACGGGTTGAAACCCGTTGCTGCAAATGCCATAAGCCCCGCCCTTGGGCTCGCGGAGCTCGCCCGGCGGGGCTTCACCTGCTCTGGACGGTTGGCCCGGCGCGCGTCGCCGCGTTCGCGGGGCCGATGCGCGCGAGCGGTTGAAGCCCCGTTCGGCGAGTGTAACGAGCCGAGACGGGGCTTGTGGCCGTTCCAGCCGCGGGCTTTAGCCCGCGGTGCCGGGCGGGTGACCCGCGGGCGGGCGGGTTTCAACCCGCGGCGGTGGGCGGATCACCCCGCGGCGGATGGTGTGCGGGGGGCGTGGGCCTCCGTTCGCCGTGCGCGGCGCCGTTGCCGATTTCTGCTGACCCGCGAGAGCGTTTTTCAGGATCCGGCGTCAGACGTTCTGGGCGCCGCCCTCCAGCTTGAACCAGAGCTTTACCTTGACCTGGTACTCATGGATCTCGCCGCCGCGGATGTAGCCGCGCTGCTCCACCACCTCCATCCAGTCCAGGTCGCGCATGCTCTCGCCCGCCCGCTTTACGGCGGCGCGGGCAGCTTCCTCGAAGCTGCGCTCCGAGGTCCCCACCATCTCGATCGACTTGTACACTCCGCTCATCGTCCACTTCCCCCGTTCCGGTGATCCGGACCCCGCGTCCGGTGCCGGTCCCGGCGGCAAGGCACGTTCCATCCCCGCGCGGAGGTCGTAACGATTGACGGCGGGCCCGTACAAAGCGACCTTTCGAGGGGCGCTCCGCACCGCCTCGCCGGCGCACGCCGCACCTCCACCCGCGCATCAGAGCCGGTGATGCGGCCCCCTCCATCCAGTCCGGACCTTCAGGGAGACCTCACAATGGCCCTACGAATCTTCGCGGCGCCGGACGGGACGGAGTGGCGGGTGTGGAAAGTGGTTCCCAGCCTTGCCCTGGACGGAGAATCGCGCGAGTGGGAGCGCCGCGGCCAGGACGTGCTGGCGTTCGACGGTCCCGAGCGGCGCCAGGGCGAGCGGCGCAACGCCACGCCGTTCGTAAGCCCGCGGCTGTCCGGCGGATGGCTCTGCTTCGAGTCCGGGAACGGCAAGCGGCGCCTGGCCCCGCCCCCGCGGGCGTGGGAGGATGCGCCCGATGACGAGCTCGCCCGGTTCTGGGAGAAAGCCGAACCGGTGGCGCAGCGCAAGATCCAGATCCCCGGCCTTTCCCTGCACCGCCTGCCCTGACCGGCCGTGGACGATGAACGAGGCGCGGCGCCGCATGCAGCGGCGCCGCGCTTTTTCGTGATGGAGTGATGGAGTGATGGGAGTGGTTGGCCTCCGAGCCGGGCGTTGAACTGTGCCACGGTTCAGGATGGTAGCCGGGCCGTTCTCCCCCCCCCGCGCAGTTTGCGGGGGAGGGCCGGGGAGGGGGGCGGCCGGCGGGTGAGCCAGACCATCCAGTGCGAGTGAAACTGATCGAATGATGGAGTGATGGACTTGGAGTCGTGGTTATCGACCCGCGCGCCTGCGGCAGGGGCAGGCGAGATTCGCCCGGCCGAATCGTCCGGATTCCGTACACTCTCCGCCGATCCACAAGCATCCGCCTCGCGGAACATCCCCATCGCCGCCCGCCGCCGGGCTCCCGCCGTCCGGAATCCGCACACACCCGCGCAGGCTCTCCGTCGCGCAGGAATTCCGCTAAGTGCGACAGCGGCAAAGACTTAACTCAGAGACCGGGCACCGGAACGATGCTCGCCATGGGACGGGTCGTCCGCGGGGCAATGCGCCTCTCGCGGACGAATGCAGAACCCGTCCACCGGAGCCCTTTCGATGTTGTTCCTGCGCCCGCTGGCCCTGCTGACGACCGCCGCCGCCGGCCTGTCCGCCTGCGGCGGCGCCGGTTCCGCGCCCACGGCGGCCAGCGCCGCAGCGCAGCCGTCCTGCACGGCAGCCGCGTCCGTGAGCCTGCAGCCGGGGCAGACGCAGACGCTGAGCCCGCAGCAGGCCGCCTGCTTTCACCTGGCCGCCGGGGACGGGGCCGAGTACGCGCTGGCCGGCTACGACGCGCGGGCGCTGGAGGCCTCGCGCGGCGGGGAGCCGACGGGTGCGCTGGCGGATCCGCAGTACACCATCGCCGACGCCACGTACGGCGCCGCACAGACCCTGAGCGCCGGCCCCGCGACCGCGGCCGCCCCTGCGCCGCCGGCGCACGTGACGTACTCCAGGTCCGCCGCGCTGGACGCCGCGGACCCGTTCGCGCGGGCGACGCCCTGGCGCGAGGGCGAGCGCTTCCAGGTAAAGCCGCTGGAGGGAAGCCAGCCGGTGCAGGCGCGCGTGCTCCGCGTGGTCGGGCGCTTCGCGCTGGCGGTGGTGGAGGGCGACGAGGCGGGCGCCGCGCGGGTGCTGGAGCAGGCCGGCCAGGCGCTGGAGTTCCTGGCTCAGCGCGGCGTTCCCCTGCTGCAGTCCACCTTCTCCGAGGCGATCCCGGCCACCAGCCCCGGCTCCGGTCAGCTGCTGGTGCTGGCGACGGCGTGGGACCCGGCCAAAGGGGCCGCGGCCACGTGAACCCGCGAGGACGCGGGCGGCGCGTACAGCTTCGTCTGGCTGAACCTGAACCTGCGCCCCGGTAAGGGCGAGGGCTACGCCATGTACGACCACGCCAGCTATCGCGTGAAGGTGCTGGGGCACGAGCTCACCCACGCGTGGCAGGCGTCGTGGCTGCACCAGGCCCACGCGCAGGGCCACGCCGCCGCGCAGGCGCCCGCGTGGAGCACCGAGGGCGGCGCCGACTTCGTGGCGATGGACCTGGTGCGCCGCTTTCTGGGCGTGGGCCCCGCCGCCAACTGGAAGTGGTCCGACCACCTGGAGCCGACCCGGGCCAGCGTGGTGTTCGCCCTGGAGCCGTTCGACGCCCGCGGGCGGCTGACCTGGGGCTACTACGACGCCAGCAGCCTGCTTCGCGACCTGCAGACGCGGCTGATGGCGGCGGGGATGTCGCCCGAGGCGGCGATGGCGGAGGTGTCGAGGGGCGCGGTGGAGGGGTGGCACGGCGCGGACGGCGAGGGGGGCGCGTGCGCCGGGCTGGTGGAGCGGATGCGCGCGCGGCTCGGCGCCGAGTGGGACCCCGCCACAGCCGTCCTGCTGTGGACCGCCTCGCAGGCCGCCGACGACCGCACCCCCAACGCCGCGCTCTCCAACCCCACCTACTACGACGTGGGGAGCGCGGACGCCCGCTACGGCTGGAAGCCCGCCGCCGAGGTGCGCGCCGGCAGCGGCCAGGGCGCGGCGGTCACGCAGGTTGCCGGGGGCAGCTTCTACGTCCGCGTGAAGAGCGCCGGCGCCGGCGGCACGCTGAGCGTCGCCAGCAGCACTCCGCACGCGCGGTGGATGATCGTCCGCATCCGCTGATCCGGCAGCACACGACCATGCGTCCCGATCCACCGCATCCACCCATCGACAGGAACCGTTGCCATGAGCCGCCAGAGCTACGCCAGGACCCGCGCCTCCGCCGCCCGCGTCCGCCCCCTGATCCAGGGGTTCGCCGTGATGGCGACGTGCGCGGCGGCGGCCTGGGCCGGGTCGCTGGTCTGATCATCCGCCGACTGCCGACACCCATCAGCCAGAGAAACCTTCCATGATGTTGAGCGGACGCATTCTCCTCGTCAGCGACCGGGACGACGTGGTCGCCGAGCTGGAGCCCATGATCCGCGCCGGCCAGCACATGGCCAGCGTGGTGCCCGACGGAAGCGAGGCCATGAAGCTGCTGGCCGAGGGCATGGTTCCCGACGTGGTGATCAGCGACGTGGGGAGCGAACGGTCGCTGGAGGGGATCGGCTATGTTCGCCGCTTTCGCGAGCTGAACCGCGCCGGCGGGCACCTGGTGGTCACCGAGCCCGGAGCCCCGTTAGACCGCCGGCCGGAGGCGGCGCAGGAGCGCTTCGCCGTGCTCCCCCGCCCGTTTCGCAGCGAAGAGGTGCAGCGAACGCTGGACGCGGCGCTGCAGCGGATGGAGGCGGAGTTCCGGACGCTGCGGGCGGAGGTGTGGCGGTCGATGGACCGGCTGCGGCGCGAGGTGGTGGACGCGCGCGCCGAGATGGTGAAGGCCCTGGCCATGACCATTGCGGCGCGCGACCACTTCATGCACGGGCACTGCGAGCGCGTGGCCGACACCTGCCGGGCCATGGCGGTGGCGCTGCACCTGGCGGACGAGGACGCCGAGCTGCTGGTGCAGGCGGCGCAGCTGCACGAGATCGGCAAGATGTCGGTGCCGCTGGAACTGCTGCAGAAGACGGCGCCGCTGTCCACGGAAGAGCTGGAGCGCATCCGCTCGCACACGCGGGTGGGCGCGGGGATCGTGCGGGGCATTCCCACGCTGCGGCGGCTGGCGCCCCTGATCGAGCACCACATGACGGACCACTGCGAGCTGGCCGGCGAGATCGCCCCCATCTCGCCGGAGTTCCTGCTTACCGGGATCCTGCGGGTGGTTGATGCCTGGGACGCCATGACCTCGGAGCGCTCCTACCGCCCCGCCCTGCCCCGCGCCTACTGGGAGCCCTTCATCCGCGCCGGCGCCGGCACGCGCTTCCACCCGCGGGCCGTCGCCACGCTGATGCGCATCCTGCCGAGGTGATGGAGTGATCGAGTGATCCCACGCCTGGCAGGCGTCGTGGCTGCACCAGGCCCGCGAGCAGGGCCACGCCGCCGCGCAGGCGCCCCCGTGGAGCATCGAGGGCGGCGCCAATTTCGTGGCGATGGACCTGGTGCGCCGCTTTCTGGGCGTGGGCCCCGCCGCCAACTGGAAGTGGTCCGACCACCTGGAGCCGACCCGGGCCAGACGCCCGCTGGATGATCGTCCGTATCCGCTGATCCGGCCGCACACGACGCGCGTCCCGATCCACCGCATCCACCCGTCGACAGGAACCGTTGCCATGAGCCGCCAGAGCTACGCCAGGACCCGCGCCTCCGCCGCCCGCGTCCGCCCCCTGATCCAGGGGTTCGCCGTGATGGCGACGTGCGCGGCGGCGGCCTGGGCCGGGTCGCTGGTCTGATCATCCGCCGATGCCGACCGTGGATAGGGAGTGCCGGGCCAGCGCCCGGCGAGGCCCCCCCCGTGCCCTGGCGGAGATCTACGCCATTCTCGCCGGCGTGGCCGGGACACGCCGCCTGACGCCGGAGGAGTGGCTCATCATCGAGATCTGCGAATCTACCGAGGCGGATCTGGAAGGTCCGGACTTGCTCGTCGGCTAGCGTCCGCTCCCCCCTTCATCGGGGGACGCGGCGCCTGCCCCGAATCCAACGTAGGGCAGTACCGATGGAATGCGTGGGCGCGTGAGTGCGTGCGTGGATGCGGGTTCACCCGCTCATGCGGCGGACCGACCACGCGCACCCGTTCACCCGTTCACCCGCTCATCCCCGCCCCACCGCCTCCAGCCCGTACTGCTGAATCTTCGCGTGCAGGGTGCTCCGCGAGATCCCCAGCCGGTCCGCGGCGGCGGTGCGGTTGCCGGCGAGGAGAAACAGGGTGCGCTCGATGTGCCGGCGCTCCACCTCTTCCAGCGACAGGATGGACGGCTCCTCGCGGCCGGCGCGCGGCGCCCCCGGCGCCTTGAGCCCCGGCGGCAGGTGCTCCGGCTCCAGCCGCGACGCACCCGCGGCCAGCACCAGCGCCCGCTCCAGTACGTTGCGCAGCTCGCGCACGTTCCCCGGCCACGCGTACCCCGCCAGCACCTCCAGCGCCTTCGGCGAAAGCTCCGTCGGGGAGTTGCGGTGCCGCTGCGCCAGCTCGCGCAGGAACCGGTGCGCCAGCTCCAGCACGTCCTCGCGCGAGCGCTCGCGCAGCGGCGGCACCACCAGGGGAAAGACGGAGAGGCGGTAGAACAGGTCCTCGCGAAAGCGCCCGGCGCGCACCTCCGCGTCCAGGTCGCGGTTGGTGGCGGCCAGCAGCCGCACGTCCACCTGCAGCTCGCGCGTGCCGCCCAGCCGGCGAAAGCTGCGCGACTCCAGCACCTTGAGCAGCTTGGGCTGCAGCTCCGGCGCCAGGTCGCCGATCTCGTCCAGGAACAGCGTTCCCCGGTCCGCCACCTCGAACAGGCCGCGCTTCATCTCCCTGGCGTCGGTGAAGGCGCCGCGCTCGTGTCCAAAGAGCTCGGAGTCCAGAAAGGTGGCCTGCAGCCCCGCGCAGTTGATCTCCACGAACGGGCCGCGGGCGCGGGGGCTGCGGGCGTGGATCATCTGCGCGATGAAGCTCTTTCCCGTGCCGCTTTCCCCCAGCAGCAGCGCCGTCGTCTCTCCCGAAGCGGCCAGCAGGTCCACCTGCCGCGCCAGGTCGCGCATCATGGGCGAGGCGCCCAGCCCCGTGCTCTCCGTCCGCTCGGCCATGGAGCGCGCCAGCAGCTCGTTTGTGCGCCGCAGCTCCACCTTCTCGGCCGCGCGCTGCACCACCGCCTCCAGGTGCGGAAAGTTCACCGGCTTGGTCAGAAAGGTCTCCGCCCCCGACTGCATGGCCTCCACCGCGATCTCCACCTCCGCGTGCCCCGTCAGCATCACCACCGCGGCGCCGCGGGCAACCAGGATGTCCAGGATGTCGCGGCCGGAGAGCCCCGGAAGGTCCAGGTCCAGCAGCACCACGTCCGGTCGCTGCGCCTCGTACAGGCGCACGCCGTCCTCGCCGCTGCCGGCGCTGGACACCTCCCAGCCCTTGCGCTGAAAGAACTTGGTCAGGACGCCCAGCACCCCGGGGTCGTCGTCGATGATCAGGATGGATCGCGGCATCGTACAAAGCAGGGGCGGCGAGCGGGTTGGAACATAAAGATTGCGCACAGGCGGCGATTCTGCCAGCGCGCCCGGGGCTGGAGGGGGGGTGTCCAGCGTCCCCTTTGCCGTCCGTGGTGCCGTCTGCCTCGCAGCTCGCGATGACGGGGTGGCGCAAGGGGAGCGAACCCGGCCCGCGCCCCACCCCCCGGGCAGGGAGATAAAGCTCCGTTACACGTCGGAGGCGGCCGCTCCCCTGCGCGCCCTTTGCGCCAACGTGCACCTCACCGTGGGCACGTACCCGCAGCACAGGGGGCGCGGCGGCCGCTAGCGGCGCTATACTTTTGTGCCATTCTGGGCTGCGCAGTCCCGCTCGGGGGTGGTGTGCGGGCTTCGAAATTTCTGCAACTGCCTGAAACTGTGATCCGCGGTACTGCGTCTAAATCCAGGCCTTGTAGAACGTTATAGGGAACGGTATCCTGAGCTGCACACGTGTGTTTCTGCGACCGCCGCCGCGGGCCCGGGTCGCCGATCCGCGCGGTTACCATGACCTCTCCCCCCGGTCCCATGCAGGCGCATCAGATTTCGCGGTTCTGGAAGGCAGCGGTGATCGCCACCCCCGGGGCGATCGTGCTGCTGTTCACGATCGTCATGGCTCTGCAGCATCGGCAGACGACCGCATGGCGTGGGCAGGTGGAGCGCAGCTTCCGGATCGCCATGGGGCTGGAGCGGCTCCTCTCGCGTCTGACGGACGCCGAAACGGCCGAGCGGGGGTTCATCCTCAGCGGCGACGAAGCGTACACCGAACCGTACCGCGGCGCCCGGGCGGACGCGGCCGCCGAAATCTCCCGCCTGCGCGAGCTCGTCCGGCACCCCGTCCAGCGGGCGCGCGTGGATTCGCTGGCTCCGCTGGTGGACCGGCGGCTGGACATCAACGAGCGGCACATCCGCGTGCGGCGCAGCGAGGGGAGGGCGGCAGCCGAGGCACTGGTGCGTACCGGCCAGGGCAAGGCCACCATGGACTCCATCCGTGGCCAGATCGCCCGCATGCAGCGGACCGCGGCGGTGCTGCTGCAGCAGCGCGAGGCCAACGAGCAGCGCAGCGTCCGGCGCACGCGGCAGTTGCTCCTGCTGGGCCTGGTGCTTTCCGCCTGCGTGGCCGTGCTCACGCACCTGCTGCTGCGCCGCTACACCGCCGCCGAACTGCGGTCCGCGCGCGAGCTGCGGCGCCAGAACGAGCTGCTTCAGGACCAGGCGGTAGAGCTCGAGATGCAGGGTGAACAGCTACTCGAGCAGGCCGCCGAGCTTGAGGAAAACGCCGCGGCGATCGAGGTGAGCGAGCGGCGCTTCCGCTCACTCATCGAGAACTCGTCCGACGTCATTACCGTCATCGACGCGCATGGACGGGTCGTGTACGAAAGCCCGTCGGTGGAGCGTACCTTCGGGTTCGATCCGCACGCGGTGATCGGGCGGGACGGGTTCGAGAACGTTCACCCCGAGGACCGTCCCGTCATGCAGCAGACGTTCGCCGCGCTGCTCCAGTCCCCCGGGCGGACGTTTTCCACCCGCGTACGTTGCGCGGATCCCGCGGGCGGCTGGCGGGTGCTGGAGTCGGCGGCAACCAACCTTCTGCACGACGCGTCCGTGCGCGGCATCGTCGTCAACACGCGCGACGTCTCCGAGCGCGAGCGGGCGCAGGCGGAGGTACAGGCGCAGCGTGAATACCTGCGCGCGGTCATCGACGCCTCGCCCAGCCTGATCTTCGCCAAGGACGCGGACGGCAGGTTCACGCTGGCCAACGCCGCGACCGCGCGGCTGTACGGAACGGTGCCCGACGCGCTGCTCGGCCGCCGCGAGGTGGAGGTCGCGGCCAACCCACAGGAGGCCGCTCGGTTCGCCGACGACGACCGCGAGGTCCTGGAGACCGGGCGGGAGAAACTGATCCCGGAGGAGCGGATCACGGACGGGTCCACGGGCGAGGTCCGCTGGCTGCGCGCGCTAAAGGTACCGCTCACCCCGCCGGACGGTACGGAGCCGCAGGTGCTGGGCGTCGCCATCGACATCACCGACCGCAAGCAGGCCGAAGAGGCGCTCATGCGCGCGCAGGAGGAGCTGCGCCAGGTGCAGAAGATGGAGGCCGTGGGGCGGCTGGCGGGGGGCGTCGCACACGATTTCAACAACATCCTCACGGCGGTGCGCGGCTTTGCGCAGGTGCTGCTGATGGACGTGCCCGAGGGCGATCCGATGCGCGAAGACCTGCTGGAGATCGACCGGGCGGGCGAACGCGGCGCGGCGCTGGCCCGGCAGCTCCTGGCCTTCAGCCGCAGGCAGGTGCTGCGCCCGCAGGAGCTGGATCTGAACGAGGTGGTCCGGGGCACGCAGCGGATGCTTTCGCGCCTGATCGGCGAGGACGTGGAGCTGGTGCTGGACCTGG
>JAHWJJ010000367.1 GCA_019348475.1 Gemmatimonadota bacterium
CGGCGGCACAGCCGGGGCCCTGTCCTTTCTCGTGCACCGACAGGTGAACGCCCCGGCCGCGCGACGGACAGGGGCTGGAGACGCGCACCCGCGCCGCGGCGGGTGACATGACTCCCGCCGGGCGCGCCGGCCCGGCGCGCGGGTGAAGCCCCGCTGGGCGAGCGCAAGCGAGCCGAGACGGGGCTTTTATGGCCTTTCCAGCCGCGGGCTTCAGCCCGCGGCGCCTTCGCCCGCGGCGCAAACCGCCCCCCCCGCAACGGCCGGCATCGCCCGCGCCATCGCCCCCCCGCCCCTTCAGGCCCTGACCGTCGCCGCCCCCTCCAGCACGACCGCGCCCGCGCCGTCCATCTCCAGCCGCCCGTCCGGCGACAGGCGCACCAGCTCCCCCTCCGCCTCGCCGCCGAAGCGCGCTTCCTCGGTGGAGAGCAGCAGGTCCCAGCGGTCGGCGGGGGCGCGGGTTTCCTCCATCGACGCCGTATCGACGGAAAGCGCGCCTTGCAGCGAAACGACCAGCAGCAGCGCGCGTCCGTCCTTACCCGTGCGGCGCAGGGCGATGCCGTGCTCCCCCAGCGCCGCCACCGCGAACGAATCGCGGTCGCGGCGGCGGGGGGCGGCGTGCGTGCGGCGCAGGCGCAGCAGCTCGCGGTAGAGCGCCAGCACCCCCGCGTGCGGCATGCGCTCCGCCTCGTCCCAGCGCAGGCGCGAGTTCTGGAAGGTGGAGACCGCCTGCGGGTCGGGGATGCGCTCGCGCACGGCGGGGTCCGCGAACGCGCTGAACTTGCCGAACTCCTTGCGCCGCCCCTCCGTCACCAGCTTCCCCAGCTCCTGCGGATGGTCGGTGAAGTACTGGAACCGCGTGGTCGCGGCCCACTCCTGCCCCATCCACAGGAGCGGCGTGTACGGCGACAGCAGGAGCAGCGCGCTGGCGGCGCGGTAGACCGGCAGCGAGACCGATTCCGTAATCCGGTCGCCGAACGCGCGGTTCCCCACCTGGTCGTGGTTCTGGATGCAGTGCACGAACCCGTGCGGCGGCAGCCCGTCCGCCGGGGTGCCGCGGGGGGCGCCGTGGTTCGCGGAGACCTGTCCCTCGTAGTACCACCCCCGCCGCAGCGTCCGGACGATGTCCTGCACCGAACCCGTGTAGTCGCTGAAGTACGCCTCGTGGTCGCCGGCCACGTGGCGGCGCAGCTGGTGGTGAAAGTCGTCGGCCCACACGCCGTCCAGGCCGCACCCGTCGGGAGGCGGCAGCAGCACCCGCCGCTCGTTGCGCTCGTCCTCCGCGATCAGGACGAAGTGCCGGTCCGGAGGGAGCGATTCGCGGATGCGCGTGGACAGCTCCTGCAGCAGGTGCGTCTCCGAATCGTCCAGGATGGCGTGCGTGGCGTCCATCCGCAGGCCGTCCACGTGGTACTCGTGCGCCCAGTGCAGCGCGTTCTGGATGGCGAACTCGCGGACGGGGCGCCGCGCGTAGTCCACGGCGGCGCCCCACGGCGTGTGGTGCCGGTCGGTGAAGTACTGCCCCCCGGTCACGGCGGGCAGGTAGTTCCCCTCCGGTCCCAGGTGGTTGTAGACCACGTCCAGGATGACGGCCAGCCCGCGCGCGTGCGCCGCGTCGACGAAGCGGCGGAACCCTTCGGGGCCGCCGTACGACGACTCGGGCGCGTACAGGAAGGTGCCGTCGTATCCCCAGTTGTGGGCGCCGGGAAACTCCGCCACCGGCATCGGCTGCACCGCGGTCGCGCCCAGGGCGGCGATCTCGTCCAGGCGCTCGACCAGCGCGTCGAAGGTCCCGGCCTCGGTGGCCGTCCCCACGTGGACCTCGTAGAGGACCAGGTCGTCGGCGGGGACGCCGCGCCAGCCGTCGTCGGTCCAGCGGAAGCCCGACGGATCGACCACGGCGGAGGGCTCGTGCACGCCGTCCGGCTGGGCGCGCGAAGCCGGGTCGGGAAACGCGTCCTTCTCGTCCAGCCGGTATTTGTAGCGCGCGCCGGCACGGACGCCCGGCACCGTGGCCGCGAACCACCCGTGCCCCTCCGCCGCCAGCGGATGCACCCGCTCGGCGTCCGGACCGTACACCACCACGTCCACCGAGCGGCTGGCGGGCGCCCAGACGCGGAACGCGGTCCCTTCCTGCACCACGCTGGCGCCGAACGGCAGGCGCCATTCACCCGCGCCGCTCACGCCGCCCCCTCGTTCGGGGCGGGCTGGCCGTCGTGGTCCTCGATCAGCACCATCATCGACCGCCCCTCGAGCGTGACCGTCTGCCCGTCGGGAAGGCACACGTGCTTTTCGGGCAGCTCGGGGCGGGCGGTGTCGAGCATCACGCACCAGCCGAACGACCGCCCGAAGTCCGGAAGGGTGAAGTCGATCGAGCCGCCGTCCGCGTTGAAGAGCAGAAGGAAGTTTGAGTCGCGGATCTGCTCGCCGCGCTCGCTCCACTCCTCCATGGCCTCGCCCCCCATCGCCATCCCGAAGCAGCGCACGTAGCCGCTGTTCCACTCGTCGTCCGTCATCTCGGTGCCGTCCGGCGTCAGCCACACCAGGTCGCACACGTCGCTGCCGCGGATCTCGCGCCCGCGAAAGAACTTGCGGCGGCGGAACGTGGGGTGCTCACGCCGCAGCCGGGCCACGCGGCGGGTGAACTCCAGCAGTTCGCGGTCGCGGTCGCCCAGCTCCCAGTGCATCCAGCTGAGCTCGTTGTCCTGCGCGTACGCGTTGTTGTTGCCGTGCTGCGTGCGCCCCATCTCGTCGCCGTGGCAGATCATGGGGACGCCCTGGGACAGCAGCAGCGTGGCGATGAAGTTGCGCTTCTGCCGCTCGCGGGCGCGCACGATGTCGGCGCGGACGGTGGGCCCCTCCACCCCGAAGTTGTACGAGATGTTGTGGTCGTGGCCGTCGCGGTTGTTCTCGCCGTTGGCCTCGTTGTGCTTGTGGTTGTAGCTCACCAGGTCGTTCAGCGTGAAGCCGTCGTGGGCCACGATGAAGTTGATGCTGGCGTGCGGCCGGCGCCCGTCGTTCTCGTACAGGTCGCTGGAGCCCGTCAGGCGGTATCCCAGCTCGCCCAGCGTTCCCGGGTCGCCGCGCCAGTACGCGCGCACGGTGTCGCGGTACTTGCCGTTCCACTCCGCCCACAGGACGGGAAAGTTGCCTACCTGGTACCCGCCCTCGCCCACGTCCCAGGGCTCCGCGATCAGCTTGACCTGGCTGATGACGGGGTCCTGGTGGATGACGTCGAAGAACGAGGAGAGCTTGTCCACCGCGTGCAGCTCGCGGGCGAGCGTGGAGGCCAGGTCGAAGCGGAACCCGTCCACGTGCATCTCCTGCACCCAGTAGCGCAGGCTGTCCATCAGCAGCTGCAGCGTCTGGGGGTGCATCACCTTGAGCGAGTTGCCGGTGCCCGTGTAGTCCATGTAGAACCGCGGGTTGCCGGTCACGGTGCGGTAGTAGGTGGGGTTGTCGATCCCCTTGAACGAAAGCGTGGGCCCCATGTGGTTGCCCTCCGCCGTGTGGTTGTACACCACGTCCAGGATGACCTCGATCCCCGCGGCGTGCAGCGCGCGCACCATCTCCTTGAACTCGCGCACCTGCTCGCCGTAGTCGCGCACGCTGGCGTAGCGGCCGTCGGGGGCAAAGTAGCCGATGGTGTTGTACCCCCAGTAGTTGCGCAGCCCCTTCTCCACCAGGAAGTAGTCGTCGACGATCTCGTGCACGGGGAGCAGCTCCAGCGCCGTCACGCCCAGCGACTTCAGGTGCTCGATGACCGCCGGGTGCGCCACGGCTGCGTACGTCCCGCGGATCTCCGCGGGCACGTCGGGGTGCAGCATGGTGAGCCCTTTGACGTGCGCCTCGTAGATCACCGTCTCGTGCCAGGGGATGTCGGGCGGCTGGTCCCCCTGCCAGTCGAAGTCGCCCTCGGCGATCACCACCCCCTTGGGCACCCCCCAGGCGTTTTCGGTGTCGTCCAGCACCCAGTCCTCGCCTGGCTGGTCGAAGGGGTAGGCGAACGGGTGCGCCTCCCACTTCACGGTGCCGGCCAGCGCGCGGGCGTACGGGTCGATGAGCAGCTTGAAGGGGTTGCAGCGCAGCCCGCGGCCGGGGTCGTACGGCCCGTTCATGCGGTAGCCGTAGAAGGTGCCCGGCCCCAGCCCCTCCACGTATCCGTGCCACACGTACGCGGTGCGCTCGCGCAGGCGAAAGGTGCGGGAGGGCGTCGCATCGCCGGGGGCGTCGAAGATGCACAGCTCCACCTCCCACGCCAGCTCGGAGTAGATGGCGAAGTTGGTCCCGCGGCCGTCCCAGTGCGCGCCCAGCGGATACGGCTTGCCCGGCCACGCCGTGATGGCCGTCTCCAGGAACCCGGGGACGTAGTGCTCCGGGGCCATGGGGTGCACCGCGTGCCCCATTTCCGCCCATCCCCTGGGGAGCGGCGGCCGCGTGGAAGCCGTGCGCTCCACGCCCCCGGGCGCCGCCTCGGCCCCCGCGTCCGCGTCGCCGGCCTCGCCGCCCATGGCTTCCTCGAAGACGCCCTCGGCCAGCGTGGCGGCGCCGCCGTGCGCGTCGTGCTCGCCGGGCGGGGGGTGGAGGTGGTCGGACGGGTGCTCGTCGGGGTGGCGGGGCTCGCCCGCGTGGGTGGGGCTGGTGGGCTGGTCCTGATCCATCCTGCTGCGTCTTTCCGTCTGTGGCTATGCCGTGACTCGCCCCGGGGGCGAGATGATGTCGATACGCCGCGCTCAGAAATGCGCCAGGCGCGAGTCCCGCGCCATCAGCGAATCATCGGTGGCGCGCCTGCAACTCTGGTCCGGCGCGGGAAGCGCACGCCGCGCCCCCTCCGTCCGCTCAGGCTCGCACCTCCCCCGAAACTGCCGGGGGAGGTTTGAACGGCAGCGCGCTCACCCCTTCCGGCGCGGTGGGCGGCCCGCGCCGCGCCCCCTCCGCTCGCTCAGGCTCGCACCTCCCCCGAAACTGCCGGGGGAG
>JAHWJJ010000046.1 GCA_019348475.1 Gemmatimonadota bacterium
AGGCGGACCGGATGGGATGGGCAGGATGCAGGCGTCCCCTGGTAGAGGGGATGCTGCCGGCGAGGGGACGGGATCCGCATTTTTTGGATGGGCAGGGATCGAGGTGGCGCGGCGGGGGTCTGCCGGGGCACATCATCCACCCGATTGCAATCTGTAAAAGGCCGCCCAGGGCGCGGTGGACAACAGAGCGGACAGGCCCGGCGCCGGATTTCACAAAACAGCAACGCAGTCAGCAATCCTTTCTTTTTGACAGGCGCACACAAGCCACTCGGCGTACGAGCTACGGTCAGCGCCGGCGGAACCGGGCTTGCAATCGGGCGTGTGTACGCCGTGTACTTGTCGCAACCTGCTCCCATCGCATCCGGACCCGCCCGATGAAGCTGCCCCTTCCCCCCTCGTGGCAGGCCCGCGTGGGTGACGAGCTGCGGAAACCCTACTTCCACAAGCTGCGCGAATTCGTGGATGCCGAGCGCAGCCGCGCCACCGTCCATCCCCCCGAGGACGAGGTGTTCACCGCGCTGGAGCTTACGCCGTACGAGCAGGTGAAGGTGATGATCCTGGGGCAGGATCCGTATCACGGCCCCGGCCAGGCGCACGGCCTGGCGTTCTCCGTTCGCCAGGGGGTGCGGGCGCCGCCGTCGCTGGCCAACATCTTCAAGGAACTCAAGGCGGAGATGGACTGCCCGATTCCCGGCCACGGGTCGCTTGTGTCGTGGGCGCGGCAGGGGGTGCTGCTGCTGAACGCCGTGCTCACCGTCCGCGAAGGCGAGCCCAACTCGCACAGGGGCAAGGGGTGGGAGACGTTCACGGACGCGGTGATCCGCGCCGTCGCCGCGCGCGAGGACCCGGTGGTCTTCGTCCTGTGGGGGGGATACGCGGCGAAGAAGGCGCCGCTGATCGGCGCGCCGCACTACGTGCACAGGTCCGCGCACCCGTCGCCGCTCTCGGCCAAGCGCGGCTTTTTCGGCAGCAGGCCCTTCTCCACCATCAACCGCGAGCTCCTGCGCGTGGGGCAGCCGCCCGTGGACTGGTGCATCGACGGCTGACGCACCCCGGCATCGTCCGCCCCTCGTGCGCGTGTGGTCAGAACGGCGGAGGATGGTTCGTTGCCTCTGTGGAAGCGCACGGCCGGGGCAGCGCGGGAACCGCCGCCCCGCGGCGGACGTAGGACGGCACAGGGGCCGCCGCGCTCCCGCCTCCGCTGGCGCCCCCCGGCTCCCGCCGGCCGCACGGCCGCAACACTCCGCAGGAGGTGCCGCATGTTCAAGGTCCTCACCAGCGACACGAAGCGCAGGGCGATCAGCCCCGCCACCCTTACCGCTTCCGTTGCCGCGCACCTTCTGCTGCTGGGCGGCGCCGTCTTCGCCGCCGGCGGCGAGCCGGCCGACGCAGCCCCCGTCACGGCGGACACGGTGATGATCTGGCAGGCGCCGGATCCGCCGCCGCCGCCGATGGAGCAGCAGCCCGCGCCGCCCGCGCCGGTCGACCAGCCCGCGAGCGCGCCCGTCCCTGGCGAGGTGCTTCAGGTGGCGCGCGTGGACCAGGTGCCCACGGAGATCAAGCCGGAGGAGCCCGGCGCCACGCCGGTGGACCCGATCGTCTACCAGCGCGACGGCCGCCTGGGCGACGTCATCGGCACCCCGCGGGTGGAGCCCGAGGTCCCGACCGGCGGCGCCGATCGCCCAGTGGAGGACATGGTGCTGGACGAAAGAATGGTCGAGGTGCGGCCGGTGCTGGACCGGACCGGGCTGAGCCGGGCGCTGGAGCGGCACTACCCCGCGGTCCTGCGCGACAGCCGCGTGAGCGGGCGCGTGGTGATCGAGGTGGTCGTGGATGAGCACGGGCGGCCGGTCCCCGGCTCGGCGCGCGTGATCGAAGCCTCGCACCCCGCCTTCGGCGACGCGGCGCTGCGGGCGGTGGACCGGTTCCGCTTCAGCCCCGCCAGGATGATGGGGACCGCCGTGCCCGTCCGCGTGACCATCCCCATCCAGTGGACGGCCAACTGAGCCGCCTCTTGCTCTGAGCAAGCATTCGAGGCCCCGGCGGAGGAATCGCCGGGGCCTCGCATGCACATGGCCGCTCCACGTCGCCGATGAGGCCGCAGCCGAAGCGTACGTGTCGTGATTCCGGGGAAGGCGCCCGTGACCTGCGACGAGGCTTTGTCCGGCTACGTCATCCGGACGGCTCGCGGTCGGGACGCGCGTCGGCGGCGGTGCGGAGGATGGTGGCGCCCAGGATGAGGATGCCGCCGGCGATCGGCCACGGCCCGGGCGTCTCCCCGTGCACCAGCCACGCCCACACGGGGTTCAGCGCCGGTTCCAGCAGCAGCAGCACCGACGCCTCCAGCGCGGGAACGTGCCGCACGCCGCTGGTAAGCAGCAGGTACGCGGCCCCGATCTGGAACACGCCCAGGTAGCCCACCGTCGCCCAGTCGCCCGCGCCCGCGTCCACCACCGGCAGCGCGGCGGGAAGGCAGGCGAAGAACGCGATCAGGTTCCCGGCGACCACCGTCGGGAGCCCCGATCCCTCGCCGCCGGCACGGTTGCCCAGCCACCGCAGCCCCACAATGGTCAGCGCCCAGGTGACGCCGCTGATCACCGCGAAGACGTTGCCCAGCCTGGGGTTGGGCGCCGTGTGCACCGGCGCGTCGCTCCCGACGAAGAACAGCACCAGCCCCAGCAGCACCGGCGCCATGAACGCCAGGTCCCGCCGCCGCACCGGCTCCTTCAGCAGCAGCGGCCCCATCAGCAGCATGTACAGCGGGGCGGTGGACTGAAGGAAGATGGCGTTGGCCGAGGTGGTCAGCTTGTTGGCGGTGACGAACAGCACCAGCGTGCCGGCGTACGCCACGCCCACCGGCAGCACGTGCCACGTCCACCCGCGGCGCGCCGCCGGCACCAGCAGAAAGACGGCCGCCGCCGCCACCGCCGAGCGGAACCCCGCCACCTGCCAGGCGTTGAGCGTGGTGGCCTTGATGGCGGCCCCGCCGGTGGAAAACAGCAGCGCGGCCCCCAGCACCTGCAGCCGCGAGGTGGTTCGAATGTCCAACGGCCCTCGCACGAGTGGGATGAAGCGCGGAAGGATGCCGTCCGCACTCTCGCGGGGCAAGATTGGAGGGTGCTCCGCCGGGAGTGCCGCGGCGGTGCACGGCCGCCCGGTCGGCGGCGGACAGGCTGCACCGGGACTGGGCCGGCTTTCTCCCCGCTCCACGAGGAACGAGCGGGGAGGGGTCGGGGGAGGGGCCGGGGGAGGGGCCCCGCGCCGCCACGGGCCCTCTCCCCCGCCAGGCCTTTCGCTCGTTCCTCGCGACGGCTGGCGACCCCTCCCCCAACCCCGGGGGAGGGGTGGTGGGCGAGCAGGGTGTGATCCGCCGGGCGACGTCCTCCCCCCAGAGGTTTTGGGGGACGCGACCCCGAGCGTCGAAGCGCGGCCGCAGGTTCTCCCCCTCTCCCGGCGGCAGCTTCCGGCGCGCGGCAGGCGCTACAACCGCCCGCCGGGAAGCCGATCCTCCCCTTCCAACCTTTTCGTGCGCGGCGGCAACCCATTGTCCGTACGCCAGCGAGAGTCCCCGAGCCGAGCCCCGTGACCGCCACCGCACCGCCGGAGCCCGCCCTGCTCGACGCCCCCGCCGCCGCGCCGCGCGATCCCGCCGCCTTCGAAGCCCTGTACCGCGCGCACTACCGGCACGTGTACGCGGTCACGCTGCGAATGACGTGTGACGTGTCGCGGGCGGAGGACCTCACGCAGGAAGTCTTTGTGCGAGTGTGGCAAAAGCTGCCCACCTTTCGCGGCGACAGCGCGCTGAGCACGTGGATCCACACCGTGGCGGTGCGCACCACGCTGCAGAACATGCGCAGCGAGTCGCGGCGCGAGGCGCGGGTCACCACGACCGACGACCCCGCCCGCTACGCCGCGGAGGCCAGGCGCGCGATGCCCGAGACGGCCGTGGACCTGGAACGCGCCATTGCCGCGCTGCCGTCCGGCGCCCGCAGCGTGCTGCTGCTGCACGACGTGAACGGATACCGCTACCACGAGATCGCGGAGATGCTGGGGGTGAGCCTGGGCACCGTGAAAAGCCAGCTGAACCGCGCGCGCCGCCTGATGATGGAAGCCCTGGAGCGATGACCATGCACCTTTCCGACGACGACCTGCACGACTACGCCGGGGGCGAGCTTTCCCCGCGCCGGATGGCGGAGGCCGCGGCGCACCTGGAAGCCTGCGACGCCTGCCGGGCAGCGGCCGCCCCGCTGATGGCGCTCACCGCCCGGCTGGCCGCCCTGCCACGCGCCGGCGACACGGCCGCGGACCTGTGGCCGGCGCTGCACACGCGGCTGGCCGAGGAGGAGCGCTCCGCGCAGGTGCCGGTGGCGCGCGTCATCTCGCTGGACGAGCGCCGCACGCGGCGGATGATGCCGGCGTGGGCCGCGCACGCCGCCGCCGCCGCCGTGGTGTTCACCCTGGGCTTTGGCGGCGGCCGGCTCTCGGGGACCGGCGACGCGGCCGCCATGCTGGTAGCCGCCGACACCGTGGCCACGGCGGTTGAGGCCGCGGCGCGGGTGCAGCGCGCGGGGACGGAGTACGTGGCCGCCGTGGCGCAGTTCGTGGCCTTTGCCCGCGGCGGCGACAGCCTGGCCGCGGCGCGCGGGCGCCAGGCGACCCTGGCCGCGTGCTACGGCGCCTCGCGCGAGCTCACCCGGCTGCGCGCCGACGATACCTCCGCCGTGCGGCTGTTCCGGACGGCGGCGACCGCGCTGCACGGCCCGGCGCACGCGGCCCCGCCGCCGCCCCCGGTGTTCTGAGGACGCGGACGACGCGCGGCGGGTGAATCCGCGGGAGATCGACATCACGAGGCGGGCCCGGATCCCCCGGGCTTCTGTGCAGACCCCCAAAAGCATCACGCGGAGGACGCGGAGGAAGGGAGTGAGGACGCGGAGAACGGAAGGAGCTCTCCGCGTCCCCTCTTTTTTCCTCCGCGTCCTCGGCGTGAATCTTACGTTCGCTCGCGGTGCACACGAACTTGTGGGATTCGGCACCGCATCCGTCCACTTGTCGCGCGCGGTGTCCATCCGGGGGCGGTCATCTGCCACAAACCGGCAAGACGGTTGCCCACAGCACGTTGCGCCACTATTCTTTGCACCCTGTACACTCTCAACGACCCCCGTTCGATTTCCTGTACGATGCGATCGACTCCGCGTTCGACGGCGCTGGCGGCGCTGTGGCTTGCCACCTTTTGCGCCATTCCGCTCCCCGCGCAAGCGCCGCTTCCCTCCATCGCCGAAAAGACGCGCGCGATGGAGAAGCGGGACGGGCTGCTCCCCGTGTACTGGGAGGCGGCCACGGGCAAGCTGTGGATGGAGATCCCCCGCACAGGGCAGGAGCTGATCTACGTCGTCTCCCTTCCCGCGGGGCTGGGGTCCAACGACGTGGGCTTGGACCGCGGGCAGCTGGGCGGCGAGCGGCTGGTGCGCTTCGATCGCGTGGGGCCGCGCGTGCTGATGGTGCAGCCCAACCAGGGGTACCGCGCGTCGGCGGAGAACCCGGCGGAGCGGCGGGCGGTGGAAGAGTCGTTCGCGCAGTCCGTGCTCTGGGGCTTCGAGGTCAAGGCGGAGCAGGACGGCCGGGTGCTGGTGGATGCGACCGACTTCGTGCTGCGCGACGCCCACGGCGTGATCCCCGCGCTCAGGCGCACCCGCCAGGGCGACTACCGGCTGGATGCCTCGCGCAGTGCCCTGTATCTGCAGAACACGAAGGCGTTTCCGCGCAACACCGAGATCGAGGCCACGCTCACCTTCACCGGCGACAACCCCGGCGGCTGGGTGCGCAGCGTGGCGCCCACCCCCGAGGCCGTCACCGTCCGCCAGCGGCACTCGTTCGTCGCGCTGCCGCCGCCGGGGTACCAGCCGCGCCGCAGCGACCCGCGCGCGGGGTACTTCGGCATCTCGTACGTCGACTTCTCGGCGCCGATCGGCGAGGAGGTGGTGCAGCGCTTCATCAGCCGGCACCGGCTGCAGAAGCGGGACCCGGGCGCGGCGGTCAGCGAGGCGGTGGAGCCGATCGTCTACTACGTGGACGCCGGCGCGCCGGAGCCGATCCGCGGGGCGCTGCTGGACGGGGCGCGGTGGTGGAACCAGGCGTTCGAGGCGGCGGGGTACCGCGACGCCTTCCGGGTGGAGGTGATGCCCGACAGCGTGGATCCCATGGACGCGCGCTTCAACGTGATCCAGTGGGTGCACCGCTCCACGCGCGGATGGAGCTACGGGTCCAGCGTAACCGACCCGCGCACGGGCGAGATCATCAAGGGGCACGTGTCGCTGGGCAGCCTGCGCGTGCGCCAGGACTACCTCCTGGCCGAAGGGCTGCTGGCCCCGTACGAGACGGGGACGGAGGTGCCGCCGGAGATGGAGCGGATGGCGCTGGCCCGCATCCGCCAGCTCTCCGCGCACGAGGTGGGGCACACCCTGGGGCTGGCACACAACTACGTCAGCAGCGCGCAGGACCGCGCCTCGGTCATGGACTATCCGCACCCCCTGGCCCGCCTGCGCGAGGACGGCACCATCGACCTGTCCGATGCGTACACGGCAGAGATCGGGGCCTGGGACAGGCTGGCCATCACCTGGGGCTACCAGGACTTTCCCGCGGGCGTGGACGAGCGCGCGGCGCTGGAGCGCATGCTGGCGGAGGCGCGCGCGCGGGGGATCACCTTTCTGACGGACCAGGACGCGCGCTCGCCGGGAAGCGTGCACCCGCAGGCGCACCTGTGGGACAACGGGATGGATGCGGCCGAGGAGCTGCGGCGCGTGCTCCGCGTCCGGCGCGCCGCGCTGGAGCGCTTCGGCGAGCGGGCCATCCGCGCGGGGCGCCCCATGGCGACGCTGGAGGAGGTGCTGGTGCCGCTGTACCTGCACCACCGCTACCAGACCGAGGCGGCGGCCAAGGTGCTGGGCGGCCAGGAGTACACCTACGCCCTGCGCGGCGACGAACAGGTGCCGCTGCGCCCGGTCTCCGGCGACCGCCAGCGCGCCGCGTTCGAGGCGCTGATGATGACGCTGGACCCGGCGGAGCTGGCCATGCCCCGCTCCATCCTGGGGCTGATCCCGCCGCGCCCCTTCACCTACGGCTCGCACCGGGAGCTGTTCGGGCGCTACACGGGGGTCGCCTTCGACGCGGTGGCGCCGGCGGTCTCCGCCGCGGACCTGACGATCGGGCTAATCCTGAACCCGGAGCGCGCGGCGCGGCTGGTGGAGCAAAACGCGATCGACCGCTCCCTCCCCGGGCTGGAGTGGACGCTGGACCGGCTGATGGCGGCCACCTTTCGCCGTGACCCGGCCGATCCGTACCTGGCGGAGATCGACCGCGGCATCGAGTACGCCGTCGTCCGCCGCTTGATCACGCTGGCCGCCGACGCGCCCATGCCGCAGGTGCGGGCGCTGGCGCAGGAGCACCTGATGCGGGTCCGCGCGCGCTTTCCGGAAGGCGCCGTGCCCTCCACCCCCGCCGCCGCGCACCGCGCGCTGCTGGCAGGCGAGATCACGCGCTTCCTGGAGCGCCCCTGGTCCCCCGACCCGCGCTCGCCGCTCCCCGACCTTCCCCCAGGCCAGCCGATCGGCGACGAGGCGCCGTGGTGACGGGACGCTCCCCCACGCGGTCGGCGTCAGGCGCATCGCAACGTTGATCGGCGCAGGCTACCCCGGAAGAGCGGCACCCGGAGATCGGCGTGTGATCGCCTGAGAAACGGCTCCAGCGGTTGCTGGAGCCGTTTCGGTTTCCAGATTACCCGCGCGTGTGCATGATCGTCAGCCGAAAGCGTTTTTAGCTCCAGGCACATCCTTCCGCCCCGCAGAGATCCTCGACCCACATCCGCGGATGAAGATTCCACCCGTTCTGTTGCTCGCGTTGCTCCTGCTCCCCGCCGCCGGGTCCGCGCAGGCGGTGCAGGGGCGGCTGATCGGTCGTGAGACGCAGGCGCCGGTGCGCGGCGGGACGGTGCACCTGATGTCGCCGGACTCGCAGGTGGTGGCGCAGGCGCGCACGGACTCGGCGGGCGGCTTTGCGCTGCAGGCGCCGCGGCCGGGGAGCTACTGGCTGCTGGGGAGCGCCCCGGGATACGAAACGTCGGAGACGGACCTGTTCGCGGTGGGCGCGGAAGGAACGCGCGTCGGCTTCGTCATCGGGCGGGCGGCGGTGGTGCTGGACACGGTGACCGCCAGGAGCGCCGCCGGCCCGGCGGACCGCCTGTGGTACGGCGGATTTCACCAGCGCATGGCGGAGAACAACGGCGGCCGGTTCATCACCGCGGAGCAGATCGAGCGGCAGCGCTTCGTGCAGATGGCGGACGTGCTCCGGTCCATCCCCAGCCTGGAGGTGCTGGTGGGCGCCGCGGCCGACTACGGGGACACGCGCACGCTGCGGGTGCGGCTGCGGCACCCTCTCTCGGTCCGCGGGCAGTGCTGGAGCAACATCTACCTGAACGGCATGCGCGTGGAGGGGGAATCCATCCAGAACATCAACCCCGCCGAGCTGGAGGGGATCGAGGTCTACACCACCGCCGCCATCCCCGCCCAGTTCAGCTCCTCCATGGGCTCCGCCTGCGGCGTTATCGTCATCTGGACCCGGGCGCGCTGATCTCCTGCCCGGCTCGCTCATCTCGCGTGGACCAGCCATGAAGATCCGGGCCGTTCTCGCGCTGCTCCTGCTGCTGGGCTGGGGCGCCCCCGCGGACGCGCAGCAACCGCGCGATTGCGCACCGATGGAGGCGTACGGCGCGCTGCCGCTGAGCTGCGCGGACCTCCGTCCACAGGTGGATTCGGCGGGGAGGGCGTTCGTGCAGCGGTTGCTGCTGCGCCAGGCGGGGCGCTGGTACGGATTTCAGGGGAGCTTTCAACTCGGGTTCGTGGTGGATACGGCGGGCCGGATCGTCCGCCCCACGCTCCGGGTGCTGGACGCGGATACCAGCACGTTTGCACAGCGCTACCCCCGCGTGATCGGTTCGGAGATCCGGTACCTGCCGGCAATGCGCGCCGGAGTTCCCGTCCCGGTGGAATTCGAGCAGCGGTTCGAATACCGCCACCCCGGCGACCGGGGCGGTGACGTCTCCGTTCCTCCCCTGGCCGTCCATGTGCGCGAGACGGAGGAACCGAGAGGCAGTACGATCCGGGTGGAGTGGGTGCCCGTCGCCGCGGCGCCCCTGCCGGGGTTCAACGCAGACAGCAGCCGCGCCCGGCAGCTGGAGGCGGTCTCGGTCGTGGTTGGGAACGCGGCGTGGGACTCGCTGGCGTTCGCGTGCGTGGCGCTGCTGGACGGTGGTGGTGCCGTCCGTCTTGCGCCCCCCGAATTGGAGCGGTTGCGGCGTGTTCGCCAGCGTATCGCCGCTCCGGGCGAGTGTCCGGAAACCTACAACAGTGGCTGGGCCGTCTTCAACGCGGATGGAAGTCCGCGGGTGCGGCCTGCGGGCGCGGGTCCCGACCCGTACGGGGTCGCGGTGACCCACGTGGTGCCCTGGACGGATGATTGGGTGGTGGTTGGGCTCAGAGTGCGCAGATCGGGAGGGACCGAGGTGCTGAGGTGCGAGCTGCACCGACACGGCGACTGGAACGTCCGGTGCCAGACGACCGCGAAGTGGATTTTCTGAGCCGTTGCTCGCGCTGAATGGATCTGCTATCCCGGCTGCGCGCCCGGTGCGCCCAGGGCACCCCGCCGCGCCCGCCGCACCCAGAGGAACAGCGGCACCAGCAGAAGCGCCGCGATGACGGCCGCGGTGCCCAGGATCTGCCCCTCGGTGGTCGTACGGCCCAGCGCCGTCGCTGCGGCGCGGAGGACGCCGGAGACGCCCAGCACCAGCGTGACGGCCACCACGGCCGCGGTGACGGCGTTCGTGGCGGGGCGGTTGATCCCCGCGTCGCCCATCAGCGCGCGGTCGTTTACGATCACCAGCAGGAACACCGCGGCGAACGGAAGCAGCACCCCGTTGAGCGCCTGCGCCAGAATGATGGCCGGGATCGGCCGCACCCCCGCCACCCCGAATCCCACCCCCACCGCCAGCACCCCCATCCACACGGCCCGGTAGCGCCAGCTCCCCGGCTCCCAGCGGCCGGTGCCCTCACCGAACAGGCCGCGCGCCGTGACCGCGGCCGCCAGCGGCGCCGTCATCGCGGACGAGAAGCCCGCGGCGAACAGCCCCCACGCGAACAGCGGCCCCGCGAACCCGCCCAGCCGCGCGGAAAGCGTGGCGGACATGGCTTCGTAGCTGAACGCGCCCCCCACGTTGGCGCCGGCGACCAGGATCCCCATCGAGATCACGCCGCCCAGAAGCACGGCCACGGTGAGCCCGAAGCGGATGTCGCGCAGGTTCTGCCCGCGCGCGATCCCCGATCCCAGGAACAGGTTGTACGGCACCACGGTGGTGCCCACCAGCCCCAGCAGCAGCAGGCCTGAGCCCGCCGGCACGGAGGGAACCAGGGTGCCGCGCAGCACCTCGCCCGCGGGGGGGCGCAGCAGAAACGCGGTGACCAGAAAGGCGATCCCCATGAACGCCACCGTGGCCGCCAGCACGCTGGTCACCACGCGCGGCGTTCCGATCCACAGCACCACCGCCGCCACGGCCCCGATCAGCAGCGTCGCGACCCGGGCGTCCACGCCGGCGCCCAGCGTGGCCCCCGCGGAGGCGCCCAGCACGTTCCCCGCTTCGTACGCGGCGTTCCCCAGCACGACCGCGCCGAGGACCAGCATCAGCACCAGCAGCCCGGTGGCGCCGCCGCGAAAGCGGTCGCGGATCGCCTCCGCCAGGTTGCGCCCCGAGACGATGGTCACGCGCGCGCTGGCCTCCTGCAGCACCAGCGTGGCGACGGTGGAGAAGGTGAGCGCCCACAGCAGCGCGTACCCGAACCCCGCGCCGGCCGACGCGCTGGTCGTCACCGTGCCCGGTCCGATGAACGCGGCGGGGATCACGGCCCAGAACAGGATCTGCAGGATGCGCTTCATGCGGCGGCGCGCTGGTGGGGACCGGGGGCGGACGTGGCGACATGATATGCGTCCGGCCCGGCACGCCGCCAGCATGCTCGCCGGGTCCGCCCGGGTCAGCGATGGCTGCGCGTCTGGTTGCACGACGATCCCGGCCCCAGACAGGAAGGGGGCCCGGACGACTCCCGCTGATGCGGGGCAGGTGACGCACCGCGCACCCACGTTTATATTTGAATAAAGCTGGACGGACAGGCGAGTACCGAGGTTTGATATCGAGCACGCCCGTTTCGCGCACGAACGTCATCGCACATGGAGGAAGCTTCGTGTCACACGTCCAGATCACCGCCGATCTACGGGGCGCCCCCGTCGACCTTCGCGACCTTCTCGAAGGTCTGGCAGCCGACGGGATTACAGCGACACTGCCCACGGTCGGGCCCGACGACCCACTCCCGGATCCGCTGGTCGTCCGCACCTCGTTGAGCGCGGCGATCATCGAAGAGCGTAACGAGTAGTGGACTTCTACTACTTCGATACGAGCGTGCTGGCCAAGGCCTACATCTGGGAAGTTGGAACCGAAGACGTTCGCAAGGTGCTCGGTCAACTTCGGGCGGCTCCAGCGCGTGCACGGATCATCACCTCACGGGTGGCGTTCGCCGAGGCCATGTCCGCGGTTTCGCGGCGCGAGTACGCTGGCGAGCTGACGCCAAGAGAGGCCACCGAAATCGCTACACGCCTGCAGGGAGACTTCGCCGGCCCCGTACTCCCCTATGTAGTTATTGATGCAGGATCCGCCATTGTGCATCACGCCGCGGACCTTGCACGGCAGCACCGGTTGCGGGCGCTGGACGCCATCCACCTTGCAACGGGTCTGGCCGCGCGCTTCAATACGCGCGGCGGGATCGGGTTTCATTTTGGCTCGGCCGATCAGCGGCTGAACCGGGCTGCAGTCAGTGAAGGGCTCGCCATCTTCAATCCACAGAGTCCGCTTCCGTCAGGCATCCTCACGCGTGTGGCCCCGCCTGCTTGATCGCATCGGGGACGAAGATAGACGCACGGCCTCTACGCCACGGCCTTCACGCTCGACTCCTAGTCGGCACCGGCGGGTCACAGGTGGCGGGCTTCGGCAAGAGCGACGGCGTGGTCCCCGGCAGTTCGCCGCGGCTGGCGACGTAGCCGATGAGCACATCTACCCCAAGGCGTACCGCAACGTCGACAGGCGTGACGGCGCCCCATCGCACACAGGTGAGATGCGCAGCGAGGAGAGGCGCAAGGCGGCGCGCATGATCTTCCGTGACGTGATGAGCGTGACGCCCCGCCGTGCGTACTGATCGGGGGGTCGCGTTCCGCCCCCAGCTGGCCCGGTGCAGGCGCGCGAGCGTCTGCGCAGGGGTGGCCGCCGTGCTCGCGGCGTGCGGCGCCTGCGACGGGCTGCTAGGCCCCCGCCCGTCGGCGGACCCGCTCTGGCGCGTTCCCCTGGGCGAGGGGGACCGGAACACGGAAGGGGTGCCCGCCGCGGACGCGGAGCGCCTGTACGCGCTGGCCGGCGGCGTGGTGGCGTTCGCCGCCGCGGACGGGGCGCTGCTCTGGAGGAACCGCCTGCCGGGCGAGGAGCACCGGCCGCGCAACGTGGTGGTCCACGGCGGCAGGGTGTTCGCCGCGGGCATGACCGCGTTCGCGCTGGAGGCGGCGACCGGGCGCGAGCTCTGGCGTTTTCCCCTTCCCGCCGGGAGCACGGCCGCGCTGGGCCGGATCGCGGCGGACGACGGCGCGGTGTACGTGGGCACGGACACGCACCGGGTCTACGCGCTGGACGCGGCGTCGGGGGCGGCGCGGTGGACGGCCGACGTGGGGCCGGACTGGCCGCACCGGGGCATCGTGACCGGCGTCACCGCCGCCGGCGACACGGTGTACGTGGCAGTGCGCCAGTACAACTCTGAGAACGGCCACCTCTCCACCGGGTGGATCGTGGCGCTGGAGCGCGCGACGGGTCGCCTGCTCTGGAGCTTCCGCAACGGCGCCGGGACGGACTGGCGCTCGGTGAGCGCCGGTCCCACGGTCGCGGGCCGTCTGCTGCTCGCGAGCGACCTGCTGTCCGGCGCGGTCTTCGCGCTGGACCGCTTTACCGTGCGTGAGGCCTGGAGGTTCGTGGGCCCCGCCGACAAGTTCGGCCCGGCGAGCAGCCCCGTCGCGGTGGAGGGGCGCGCCTACGCGGCCTCCAGCGACAACTGGGTGTATGCGCTGGACGTGGAGACCGGGTCCGTGGCGTGGCGGACACGCAACCCGGGGAGCCACTTCAGCTTCGCCGTGTGCGGGCGCTGGGTCTTCGCGAATTACATGGACCTCGCCATCCTGGACCGTCACTCCGGCGCGGTGCTGCAGCGCAGGGCCGGGGCAGAGATCTTTTCGGACTTCGCGGTGTTCGGCGACCGCGCCTACGCCATCAGCGACCAGGCCGTGTATGCGTTCTCGTGCCCGTAGTGTCGTCGCCGCCCGCGTTGGGGGAATCAGCTGCCTGGCGATCGGCTTCCTTCTGGCGGCGGCCGCGCCGCTCGCCGCCCAGGAAACGCCCGCCCACGAGATCCCGGCCGGCTTCGGCCTCGCACAGACACGCACGATGGCGTATCCGGACGCACGGCTGCGTCCGTCCACCGGCCTCTACGTCGACGCTGCCGGAACGGTGGAGGCAAAGCCGATCCTCTCCACCCGGGGTGTGCTCATCGGCGGAGCAGTGGGGTGCCTCTACGGCGCGTGGCGCTTCGCGACCGCTTCCGGCGCGTCGGGACGGATCGCGCTGGGCCACGGCGTGGGGGGGTGCCTGCTGCTCTCCGTCCCCGGAATGCTGTTCGGCGGGATCTGGATCCCGTAGTTGCGGCAGCGTACGATCTTCGCGCGACCCACAGCCATTCAACGCCGGATCAGATCAGCCGCCCCACCCCCCTCCGCCCGGCGTCTCCAGGACCAATCGGTCTCCCGCGTCGACCTCGGTTCCATCCACCGACCCGAGTTCCACGACCTCGCCGGATGCGCGGAGCACGCGCTGGCGGCCGGGGGCGCCGGGGTGGCCGCCGTCCATGCCGTAGGGGCCTTCGGCCCGGTGCTGCGTGAGGACGGAAAGCGACATCGGCTCCAGGAACCTCAGCTCGCGCACGGCCCCATCCCCGCCGCGGTGACGGCCGGCGCCGCCGCTCCCCGCGCGGATGCCGAAGCGCTCCACGCGCACGGGATACCGGTGCTCCACCACCTCCGGGTCGGTGATGCGCGTGTTGGTCATGTGGCTGTGCACGGCGCTCGCCCCCTCCCACTCCGGCCCTGCGCCCGTCCCCCCGCACACCGTCTCGTAGTATCCGAACCGATCGGTCCCCCACAGCACGTTGTTCATGGTCCCCTGGCTGCAGGCGACGATGCCCAGCGCCTTGAGCAGCGTATCCGTAAGCCGCTGGCTCACTTCCGTGTTGCCGCCCACCACCGCGGGGTCGTGGGACGGATCGGTCCCGAACGGCGGGTTCAGCAGGCCGTGAGGGACGATGAGCTCCACGGGGCGCAGGAGCCCCTCGTTCAGCGGCAGCGGCTCGCGCACCAGCAGGCGCAGCACGTACAGGACTACGCTGCGGACGATGGCCGGCGTGGCGTTCAGGTTGCCCGGGTGCACGTCGGCCGAGCCGGCGAAGCCGATGGTCGCGCGGCCGCCTTCGACGTCGATGCGGACGCGGAGCGCGGACCCGTCGTCCAGCCGCTCCTCCGCCCGGTACGCGCCGTCGGGGATGCGGTGGAGCGCGTCCCGGATCCCCGCCTCCGCGCGCTGCTTCAGCGCGTCCATGTAGTCGGCCACGGCGCCACGCCCGTGCTCCCGCGCCAGCGCGCGCAGCATCTCCGCCCCGCGGTGGTTGGCGGCGACG
>JAHWJJ010000368.1 GCA_019348475.1 Gemmatimonadota bacterium
ATCCACCACCTCCGACGCCAGCGACCGCTCCGCCGCGCCCACCACCCGCGGGCGCGCCGCGTCCGCGTCGCGCGCCAGCTCGCCGATGCGCCCCACGGCAATGTTCTCCTCCGCCGTCATGTCGTAGCGCACGAAGTCCTGAAAGATCACGCCCACCTGGTCGTGCAGCTCGGCGGGGTCGTACCGGTCCAGGGGGCGGCCGTCCAGCAGGATGGCGCCGCGGGTGGGCTCGTACAGCCGGGCCAGCAGCTTGGTGATCGTGGTCTTGCCCGCGCCGTTCTCCCCCACCAGGGCAACGCGCTCGCCGGGGCGGATGCGGAACGAGATGCCCCGCAGCACCCACGACGGATCGCCGTCCGCCACCTCCGCGGAGGCGGGCGCGCCCTCCACCGCCTCGGGGTAGCGGAACCAGACGTCGCGGAACTCGAACCCCTCGCGGATGGGGCGGGGAAAGGCGAGCGCCCGCTCCGGCCGCGCGATCGAGGGGCGCATGGAGAAGAAGACGAACAGGTCGTCCAGGTAGAGCGCCTGCTCGTACAGCTCGGTGGTGGAAAGGAGCGACCGCTGGATCAGGTCCCGCGAGCGCGAGAAGGTGCCCGACAGCAGCGCCAGGTCGCCCAGCGTGAGCCGCCCCAGCACGGTGCGGTACACGATGGTGGCGTACGCCGCGTAGTAGCCCACGGTGGAGAGTAGCGACAATCCCGTGCTCACCAGGTTGCGGCGGATGGCCAGCCCGCGGTTGGCGGCGTAGAAGCCGTCCGCCAGCGTGCGGTACTGCGCGATCAGGTACGGCGAGAGGCCGAAGAGCTTGACCTCCTTGGCCGTCTTTTCCGACGCGCCGATCAGCCGGTAGTAGTCCAGCTTGCGCCGTTCCGGCGTCCACTGGTACAGCAGCGAGTATCCCAGCGCCGCGAAGTGCGTTTCTCCCAGGAACGAGGGGAGCACGGTGACCACCAGCAGCGCGAACAGCAGCGGCGAGAACGCCAGCAGGGTGCCCACCAGGGTGAGCAGGGTGATGGCGTCCTGCGCCAGCCCGAACAGCTGCGACAGCAGCCCGATGCGTCCCACCGTCTGGCGGCGGGCGCGCTCCAGGCGGTCGTAGAAGGAGGGGTCCTCAAAGTGCTGCAGGTCCAGCTCCGCCGCGTGCTCCATCAGCCGCACGCTCATGCGGTTGCTGAACAGGTCGCCCAGCAGGCTTTCCAGCAGCGTTCCCGTCCGCGCCGCCACCTCGCCCACCGCCACGATCGCGAACTCCACCCCCACCAGCGTGGCGATGCGCCGCCAGTCGGGCGTGCCCGTGCGCGTGGCCTCCACCACCGCGTCCACGATCAGCTTGCCGATCCACAGCGTGGCGATGGGGACGAAGGCGCGCAGCAGCCGCAGCGCCGCGATCCCCGCCACGTAGCCGCGGTGCGTCTGCCACACCATCCGCAGGAACGGCGGCAGGTTGCGCATGGCCCGCCACCGCTCGGCCCAGGTGGGCGAGGCGGGCGGCGGCCGGCGCGAACGGCGGGCGGGCGGGGGCGCGGGTGCGGGTTGGGCCATGGGCGGAAACCTACGGGCGCGGAGCCCGGACGGGACAGGGCGGCGGAAGCTGCGTCCCCGCCTGCGGCGAGCGAGGGCGGTCGAGCCCGCCCGGCACTGCGGGGGGTGGATGCATCCGCGGTAAGCGAAATCCGCAGGGCTCGTCCGAAAATTCCCCACAGACGCGGCGCGGTCGGGGGTGTAGATTGCCCGCGCCGCAGACCGTGCTTTTGCGCCTGTGCGGGGCTGGCGGAGGGTGGCGGGGCCGCGTATTATGCCCGCCGGCCGGGCCGCCCCCTTTTCGGGGCGCGTGTACGCGCGCGTGTGCGGCCCGCGGAACACCTGGAAAGAACACCGAACACCCACAGCCGATGAAGTCAGTCTCCGCACCCGCCGGGCCCCGCACCGCCCGTCCGGGCGCCGCTCCCGGCGCGCGGCCGCTCCTGGCCGCCGGACTCCTGCTGCTCCCCCTGCTGGCGGCCTGCGGCGAGGACCACGTGTCCCGCTATCCCCAGACCACCTTCGCCCCCACCACCGAGATGGGGGAGATCCAGATCGGGCTGTTCAACCTGACCCTGTGGCTGGGGATCGTGGTGGGGCTGCTGACCTTTGCGGGGCTGGGGTACATCCTGTGGAAGTTCCGCTACCGGCCGGACGCCCCCGAGCCCAGGCAGGTGCACGGCAACACCACGCTCGAGGTGGCGTGGACGCTGATCCCCGCCCTGATCGTGGCGGTGATCGCCGTGTTCACCGTGCAGGCCATCTTCGCCACCCAGCCGGAGCGCCCCCACAACGCGCTGGACGTGCGGGTGATCGGAAAGCAGTGGTGGTGGGAGTTCCAGTACCCGGTCAACGGCGGCCGCGACACCGTGATCACGGCGAACGAGATCCACGTTCCCGTGGGCCAGCCGGTGAACCTGATCCTGGAAACGGACAACGTGCTGCACTCGTTCTGGGTGCCGCAGATGGCGGGCAAGCGGGACCTGATCACCAACCGCGTCAACCACCTCATCTTCACCCCCCGCGAGCCGGGGGTGTACCTGGGGCAGTGCGCCGAGTTCTGCGGCGACAGCCACGCGCTGATGAAGATGCGGATGATCGCGCACACGCCGCAGGGTTTTCAGGACTGGCTGAACAACGAGGCCCGCCCGGCGCTGGAGCCCACCGACTCCACCTCGGCGGTGGCGCTGGGCAAGAAGCTGGTGACGCAGGGCGCCTGCGCGGGGTGCCACGTGATCCAGGGCACGCCCATGGTGGGGCGGCAGGGGCCCAGCCTTACCCACTTCGGGCGGCGGCGCACGCTGGCGGCGGGGATCCTGGAGAACAACGCGCAGAACCTGCACGCCTGGATCCGCGACGCCCCGGCGATCAAGCCGGGTTCGCTGATGCCGCAGCTGGGGGGCGACATCCCCAACGGCCTGACCGAAGAGCAGATCACCTACATCGTGGCGTACCTGCAGTCGCTTCAGTAGGCGCGCAGGCACCGGACATACAGGCAGCGACGGCGGCGCGGGAGCCATCCCGCGGCACCGCCTTTCGTGATCAGGCGCCCGCCCCACTGAAACCGGGCGCCCCGAACCCGATGGAGCAGGAATGGCATCGACAGCAACGGTGGCCGCGCCTCACCACCCGCACACCGCCGCACCCGCCGAGCCCACCGGCCTGTGGAGCTGGATCACCACGGTCGACCACAAGCGCATCGGCATCCTGTACGGCGTCACGGCCTTCATCTTCTTCCTGGTGGGCGGCGTCGAGGCGCTGCTCATCCGGGTGCAGCTGGCCGTGCCCAACAACGACTTCATCAGCGCCGACTTCTACAACCAGATGTTCACGGTGCACGCGCTGACGATGATCTTCGCGGCGCTGATGCCCCTTACGGCGGCGTTCTTCAACTACATCATCCCCCTGCAGATCGGCGCGCGCGACGTGGCGTTTCCGCGCCTGAACGCGCTGTCGTACTGGGTCTACCTGTTCGGCGTGGTGTTCTTCAACGTCGGCGTGTTCATGCAGCTGGGGCCCAACTCGGGGTGGTTCGCGTACGCGCCCATCACCACCCGCGAGTTCTCGCCCGGGCTGAACATGGACTTCTACGTGCTGGGCCTGCAGATCCTGGGTCTGTCGTCCATCATGGCGTCGCTGAACTTCATCGTCACCATCATCAACATGCGCGCGCCGGGAATGCGGCTGATGCGCATGCCCATCTTTACCTGGATGACCCTGATCACGGCCATCCTGATCGTTACGGCCATGGCGGTGTTCACCATCGCCATCACCGAGCTGATGTTCGACCGGCTGTTCGGCACCACCTTCTACGACATCCGCAAGGGCGCGGACCCGCTGCTGTGGCAGCACCTGTTCTGGATGTTCGGGCACCCCGAGGTGTACATCCTGATCGTCCCTATCATGGGGATGGTGTCGGAGACCATTCCCACATTCAGCCGCAAGCCGCTCTTCGGCTACAACGTGATGGTGTTCTCGGGGGTGCTCATCGGCTGGCTGGGGTGGGGCGTGTGGAGCCACCACATGTTCGCCACGGGAATGGGCCCCATCGCGGACAGCTTCTTCGCGCTCTCCACCATGCTCATCGGCATCCCCACCGGGATCAAGGTGTTCAACTGGCTGGGCACCATGTGGGGGGGCAGCATCCGCTTCACCACCAGCATGCTGTTCTCCATCGCGTTCATCGCGATGTTCACCATCGGGGGCATTTCGGGGGTGATGCACGCGGCCGCCCCCAGCGACCTGCAGCAGACGGACACCTACTTCGTGGTGGCGCACCTGCACTACGTGTTCTTCGGGGGCACGGTGCTGGGGCTGTGGGCGGGGATCTACTACTGGTACCCCAAGATCACGGGGCGGCTGATGAGCGAGCGGATGGGCAAGGCCCACTTCTGGCTCACGCTGATCGGGATGAACCTGACGTTTTTCCCCATGCACTTTCTGGGGATGCTGGGGATGCCGCGCCGCATCTTCACCTACTCCGACAACATGGGGTTCAACGCGATGAACCTGGTCATCTCGGCCGGCTCGTTCATCATCGCGATCGGCACGCTGGTGTTCGCCGTGAACCTGGCGTGGGCGTGGAAGCGCGGCCGGCTGGCGGGTCCCAACCCGTGGGGCGCGGCCACGCTGGAGTGGAGCATTCCCTCTCCGCCCCCGGTGTACAACTTCGCCACCATCCCGGTGGTGCACTCGCGCATGCCGCTGTGGGAGGGCGACCCCACCAAGGACGGCGGCATTCCGCACGGCCGGGTGGAGGAAGAGACGGAGCAGGTCACGCTGATGGGCGCGCGGGTGGGCGAGGTGCGCGACCCGGAGACCGACGTGAACCGCATGTCGGCGCACGACCTGGGCATTCACGGCAGCGCCGGCGCGGGCGGCACGATCAACG
>JAHWJJ010000369.1 GCA_019348475.1 Gemmatimonadota bacterium
TCACCCGTTCACCCGTTCACCCGTTCACCCGTTCACCCGTTCACCCGTTCACCCGCTCACCCGCTCACCCGTTCACCCCCGGCGCGGGACTTGCTGTTTTCCCGCCCTGGCCGAAAACCCGGCCAACGCCGTGCAAAATCGCAGCTTACGCAGAAAACCATGAGGCTCTTTCAGGCCGACACCCGGCAGCGGCGCTCGCTGGGCGCCGTTTTCGCCGTGACCTTCATCATCGCCGTGCTCCTCACCGCGTTCTTTCACACGCAGGTGATGACGGGCAAGGCGTACGCGGCGCGGTCGGAGGAAAACCGCCTGCGCGGAATTCCCATTCCCGCGCCGCGCGGCACCATCCTGGACCGCGACGGCGAGGTGGTAGCCACCAGCATTACCGCCTATTCCATCGCCGTGCTTCCCGGCGACAGCGCGCTGGTGCGCAACACGCTCAACGATCTGGCGCCGTTCCTGGGGCTGGCCGGGGGCGACCTGGAAGAGTTGATGGAGAAGCGCAACCGGCGCCCCCACGACCTGCTGGAGGTGACCAACCGCGCCACCTTCTCGCAGGCGGCGGCCATCGAGGAGCGGCGCGCCGCGTTCCCCAACCTGATGGTGGTGGAGCGCCCGCAGCGCTTCTATCCCGCCGGCGAGGCGATCGGCCACATCACCGGCTACGTGACGGAGATCACCAAGGAGCAGCTGCAGCTTCCGGAGTACCGGCAGGCGGACTACAAGCAGGGGCGGCTGATCGGGCAGGCGGGGATCGAGAAGCAGTACGAGCTCGTCCTCTCCGGCCGCGACGGCGCCCGCTTCGTCGAGGTGGACGCCAAGGGCCGCGTGGTGGACCCGCGCGCCACGGTGGGCGCGCGCGCGCCGGTGCCCGGGAACCCGATCAAGCTCACGCTGGACCTGAAGCTTCAGGAGTACACGCACCAGGTCTTTCCCGACACCATGAAGGGCGCCGTGGTGGCGATGGTCCCCTCCACGGGCGAGATCCTTACGCTGTACAGCCATCCAAGCTACGACCCCAACGCCTTCGTGGGGCGCATTCCCGTGCGGCTGTGGGGGGCGCTGAACACCGATCCCGACAAGCCGCTGCTGGACCGGACGATCACGGCCCGGTATCCGCCCGCCTCGACGTTCAAGACGGTCACCGCCGCGATCGGCATTCAGCGCGGGCTGGTGACGCAGACCACGCGCATGCCCATCCCCTGCACCGGCGGGATGGCGTACGCGGGGCGATACTCGCGCTGCTGGTACCGCCGCGGACACGGGTCGCTGGACCTGGCCGAAGCGATCGAGAACTCGTGCAACGTGTACTTCTATCAGCTGGGGATCCGGATCGGCCTGCAGGAGTTCACCCGCGCGGCGGTGCGGCTGGGCTTTACGCAGCGCACCGGGCTGGACCTGCCCAGCGAGCTTGCCGGGACCTTTCCCAAGAGCGTCGACTGGTACAAGGAGTACTTCGGGACCCCGGCGGTGCCTTCGGACGTGATGAGCCTGGCCATCGGGCAGGGCCCCAACGACCAGACGCCGCTGCGGATGGCGTACGTCTACAGCGCCATCGCGGGGAACGGCACCGCGCCGCCGCCGCGGCTGGTGGCGCGCGCGCCGGGTGAGAAAGAGCAGGAGGGGATCGACCTGGGGCTGGACGCGCGCGGGCTGGAGGCCCTGTGGGAGGGGCTGCGGCTGGTGACCGAGCAGGAGGGCACCGCGCTGCAGAGCAGCCTTGCGCGCTACAAGCTGTACGGAAAGACGGGGACCGCGCAGAACCCGCAGGGCGACGACCACGGCTGGTTCGTGGGATTCGCGGGCCGGCCCGGCGGCGCTCCCGACATCGTGGTGGCGGTGATCGTAGAGCACGGCCTGCACGGCGACGCCGCGGCGCCGCTGGCGGCCAAGATCGCCAACTTCTACCTCGACAAGAAGTACGGCCATCCGTTCGATCCGGAGCCCACGCTGGGCGAGCGGTGGCGCGCGGGGCGCAGCGGCACCAACGGCCAGTGGGACGCCCCCAACCGCCGCCTAGTTCCGCCCGCCAGCGCCGCCACCGAGGCGCGCGGCGACCGCGGCGGCGATCGCCGCGAGCGCCGCCGCCGCGAGGCCGAAACGCCCAAGGCCGAGGCCGCGAAGACGGAAGAGTAGGCGACTGGCCCGGCCAGAAGGATGAACGGCGGCGCCTCGCGATTGCGGGGCGCCGCCGTTTTCGCGGGCGCATCGGGCGCCGTGCGCAGGCGGCTGAAGAAGATCGCAGAGTTCAGGTCGGGAAACATGCCATCAGATCGGGCGAGTAGATTCCTCAGTCGGCGCCAAACAATCGGCTGGCAGCAGGTCCGGCGCGGCGCCTCCTTCGGAATGACAGACTTTTCCGGATCGTGATCAGGATGAGGGAGTCAGTCACCCCCTTCACCCCTTCACCCCTTCACCCGTTCACCCCTTCACCCGCTCACGCGCTCACCCGCACTTTCTTGACTCCCCGCGCGCGCCGGCCCAAGTTGTCCCGCTTCTGGCCGGGCGGCGTTCGCGCGCGCCCGCGCCCGTGCAGGCAGACGCGCTCCACTGACATGGCGAACAAGACCCGGGCCCGCTCCACCGCCACGATCCCCCACGGGCTCTCGCGGGAGCAGCTGCTGGAGATGTACGGGCTGGTGCGGCTTACGCGCAGCCTGGAAGAACGGCTGGAGGTGCTGTTCAAGCAGAGCAAGGTGATCGGCGGGCTGTTCCGGTCGCTGGGGCAGGAGGGCGAGTCGGTGGCGTCGGCGTACGCGCTGCGGCGGCGGGAGGACGGCACGGGCGACATGCTCTCGCCGCTCATCCGCAACCTGGGGTCCATGCTCACCATGGGCACGCGGCCCGTGGAAGTCGTGCGCCAGTATATGGCCAAGGGCGACTCGCTGGCGCGCGGCAAGGAGCTCAACATCCACATCACCGACCTGGACCGCGGCTTCATCGGCCAGATCAGCCCGCTGGGCGACCTGATCCCGGTGATGGCGGGGGTCGCGTTGACGTTCAAGCAGCGCGGCCAGGACCGGGTGGGGATGGTGTACATCGGCGACGGCGCCACCTCCACCGGCGCCTTTCACGAAGGGGTGAACTTCGCCGCGGTGCAGAAGCTGCCGCTGGTCGTGATCGTCGAGAACAACCGCTGGGCGTACAGCACGCCTTCGCGGCTGATGACGGCGGCAAAGTCGTTCGCCGACAAGGCGCCCGGGTACGGCATGGCGGGCGAGCAGGTGGACGGCAACGACATGCTGGCCGTCTACGGCGCCTCCAGGCGGGCCGTCGACCGCGCTCGCGCCGGCGGGGGCCCCACGCTGATCGAGGTGATGACCTACCGGCGCAAGGGCCACGCGCAGCACGACGCGCAGACCTACGTGGACCCGGCGGAGATCGAGCACTGGGCGGCCACGAACGACCCCATCGACCGCTACGTGAAGGCGCTGATGGACAACGGCTGGGCCACGGCCGACGAGCTGACCGCCATCGGCACCGACATCGACCGCCAGCTGGACGAGGCGGTGGCCGAGGCGGAGAAGAGCCCGATGCCCGCGCCTGAGGAAGCGCTGACCGACGTGTACGGGGACGGCCCGGTGAACGCGCCGTGGACGCGGCACACCCCGCCCGACCCCACCCGAGCCTGAGCTGCCGAGATCCATGGCGACCGTGATTGAAAAGCCGGAGCACGTGCGGCTTACCGAGCAGGGCAAGCCCGTCACCCTTCTTGAGGCCATCCGCGAGGGGATGTGGGAGGAGATGGAGCGCGACGACCGCGTCTTCGTGATGGGCGAGGACATCGGCGCGTACGGCGGCGCGTTCAAGATGACCGAGGGCTTCCTGGACCACTTCGGCGGCGCGCGCGTGGTGGACACGCCCATCAGCGAGATCGGCTTTACCGGCGCGGCGGCGGGCGCGGCGCACATGGGGATGCGGCCGGTGGTGGAGATGCAGTTCATCGACTTCATCTCCTGCGCGTACGACATCATCACCAACTACATCGCCACCAGCCGCTACCGCGGCAGCGGCGGGGTGCCCATGGTGATCCGCGGCCCCAGCGGCGGCGGCGTCCGGGGCGGGCCGTTCCACAGCCAGAACCCCGAGATGGCGTTCTTCCACACGCCGGGGCTCAAGATCGTCTACCCGTCCACCGCGTACGACGCCAAGGGGCTCATCAAGGCGGCGATCCGCGACGACGACCCGGTGCTCTTTTTCGAGCACAAGTGGCTGTACCGCCGCCCGCAGCTGCGCGAAACGCTCCCCCAGGAGGACTACGTGGTCCCGCTGGGCAGGGCGCGCACGCACCGCGAGGGCACGGACCTGACGATCGTCACCTACGCGGCCATGGTGCACAAGTGCGCCGAGGCGGCCGAGGTGGTGCAGAAGGAGGACGGGGTGTCGGTGGAGGTGATCGACCTGCGCACGCTGCTGCCGCTGGACGAGGACGCCATCGTGGAGTCCGTGAAGAAGACGAACCGCCTGCTGATCGTGCACGAGGACACGCGCACCGGCGGCATCGCGGGCGAGATCGCCATGCGCGTGAACGAGAAGGCGTGGGAGTGGCTGGACGCGCCCCCGCTGCGCGTCGCCGCCGCCGACGCACCGGTCCCGTACAGCCCGCCGCTGGAGGACTACTTTCTGCCGCAGGTGGAGGACGTGGTGAAGGCGATTCGGCACCTGGCGAAGTACTGAAGGATCAAGTGCCCAGGTTCAAGTGCCCGGTGCGGTTACTTGATCCTTGAACCTGGGCACTGGGCACTGTTCCCTGAAACCCGAACTCGACGTACGCGCTATGGCCCGCGTAGAAGTTCCGATGCCCCAGATGGGCGAGTCCATCGCCGAGGGCACCGTGTCCGTGTGGCTCAAGAAGGTGGGCGACCGCGTGGAGCGCGACGAGCCCATCATGGAGA
>JAHWJJ010000370.1 GCA_019348475.1 Gemmatimonadota bacterium
CTGCAGCCAGGGCACGCCTGCTGGGCCCCGGCGTGCGCGCGTACGACCGCAGGGCCGGGGGTGGGCCGACGTCGCTGGTGGTACGGCAGGGGCGCGACGGGTCGGTGTAACTGGTTCGCTAGTTCGTCAGCCTGAGCGGTACGCACACCAACTGCGCCGGCGGCCCCACCCCGTGGGGATCGTGGATCACCTGCGAAGAAACGACCGTGGGGGAGCGGGCGGGGTTCGAGCGGCCGCACGGCTACTGCTTCGAGGTCCCCGCCTCCGCCGGCGACGAGGTGGAGCCGGTGCCGCTGCGCGCGATGGGCCGCTTCGTCCACGAGGCGATGGCGGTGGACCCGCGCTCCGGCACCGTGTACCTGACGGAGGACGTCAGCTACAACCCCGCCGTTGCCGAGGGGCGGGGCGCCGGCTTCTACCGCTTTCTCCCGGCGCAGCGGGGGAACCTGGCGGCCGGCGGGCGGCTGCAGATGCTGGCCGTGGCGGGCCGGCCCAGGTACGTGACGGTGCAGGGGCAGACGGTGGGCGCCTCGCTTCCCGCGGAGTGGGTGGACATCCCCGATCCCGACCCCGCCACCGCCGAGGCGAACCCGTCCGCGGTGTTCCAGCAGGGGTGGGCGCGGGGCGGCGCGGTATTCCAGCGGCTGGAGGGGTGCTGGTACGGCGAGGGGAACGTCTACTTCAACGCCACCAGCGGCGGCGACGCGCTGGCCGGGCAGGTGTGGGGCTTCCGGCCCACGGGCGGCGACCAGGGGGTGCTGACGCTGATCTTCGAATCGCCTTCGCGCGAGGTGCTGGACAGCCCCGACAACCTGTGCGTGAGCCCCCGCGGCGGGCTGGTGCTGTGCGAAGACGGCGTGGGCGAGCAGTACCTGCGCGGGCTGACCACGGACGGCCAGATCTTCGACTTCATCCGCACGTCCGCGGCCTCGGCCGAGACGGCGGGGGCGTGCTTCAGCCCCAACGGCAAGACGCTGTTCTTCAACATCCAGGGCGGCACCAGCGCCGCTACCATGCTGGTGGGCGGCACTTACGCCATCTGGGGCCCGTGGGAGAACGGCGCCCTCTGATCCCGTCGTGGATCTCTGTGCATTCGAGGCCGAAACGGCGTCTCACGCGGAGGGCGCGGAGAGCGCGGAGGGAACCTGCACTAGAACTCTCAGTGCACAGCAGACCACGCGAATCGGCAGGAGAGATCTACTCCGCGGCTGCTGGTGGCCGGTCCAGGACGATGGAGACCGGACGCGTCGTTCTCCTTCCTCCGCCCGGCAGCCCTACGCCGGATCGTCCGCGCCGTCCCACTCGCGGTGAAAGCGGTCCAGGAACTCCTGCATGAACCGGTGGCGGTCCTCGGCGATGCGGCGCGCGGCGGGCGTGTTCATCCGGTCGCGCAGCAGGAGCAGCTTCTCGTGAAAGTGGTTGATGGTGGGCCCGGCGCTCGCCTTGTACCGGTCGAAGCTGTCGTGCAGCTCGGGCGCGGCGCCGGGGTCGTGCAGGGGCCGGCCGCGGCTGCCGCCGTACGCGAACGTCCGGGCGATGCCGATGGCGCCGATGGCGTCCAGCCGGTCGGCGTCCTGCACCACCGCGCCCTCCGTGGACGCCATCGGCGTCGGCACGCCCGCCCCCTTGTAGGAGAGCGCCGCGACGATGCCGCTGACGTGATCCACCGTGGCCGCGTCCGCCCCGCATTCGCCCAGCCAGGCGCGGGCGGCGCGGGGGCCGGCGCTTTCGTCGCCGCCGTGGAACTTGTGGTCGGCCACGTCGTGCAGCAGCGCCGCCAGCTCCGTCACGTACGGGTCCGCCCCCGCTTCGCGGGCCAGGCGCAGGGCCATGCGCCGAACCCGGTCCACGTGCCACCAGTCGTGCCCCGTGCCTTCGCCGTGCATCCCCTCGCGCACGAACGCCTCCGTCCGTCGCAGGATCTCGTCCCGGTCGCGCATCCCGTTTCCCCGCCTGGGTTGATGTGGGGGATGAATTTGCGCGAGTGGCGGCGTGCGGGGTAGAGGGAATCGGGGCGTCGCTCCGGCGCGGCAGCGGAGGGGATGCGCGGCCTCCAGGCTCAGCCGCCCCGCGCGCTTGTTCCCCTGATTCCCCGTGCTTCTCTACCCTAACCCGGCGTAGCCCGAACCGAACAGGACGAACGGCGGTTTTGGGCGTGTCCCTCCGCTGCGCTCCGGGCCGGGCTGCGCGCGCCGTAGGCAACGATACAACCGTTGCCAACGGCGCCGAGCCCCTTCCGCGGCGGGGCAACGATACTGCTGTTGCCCCGCCGCTCCAGGTTCTCGGCCCTGCGGGCGCGCATCCCTCACGCGAGGCGATTCCGAAACCCCACGAGTGAGCCGCGCCAATTTCCAACCCTCCTATTCCCTATTCCCTATTCCCTATTCCCTATTCCCTCGTTCCCTGCCTCGCGTCACCCCGGCAGTCACCCGCCGAACCGGCACCCGGCGCCGCGCGCGCCGGCCTGAATGGCAGATACCCCTCCGGGGCAGGTTAAATTTAGATGTGGAGCGCACTTAGGCTGCAACCCGGGGTGGCCTGGGGTGTATCGGAGCACGGCAGGGAAGATGCGAGGAACGGCTCGCAGCAGGCGGCGGGCAGTGAGCCGGCCGCAACCGAATGGGAGAAGCGAGACAACATGAGCGAAAAGACGATGCTGCCCGTGCTCCCGCTGCGGGAGACGGTCATCTTTCCCGGGACCGCCGTGCCCATCTCGGCCGGCCGTCCCGGTACGCTGCAGGCCGTGGAGGCCGCGCTCGCGGGCGACCGCCGCATGCTGGCGATCGCGCAGAAGGAGAACCGCGACGAGGTCGAGCCCGACAACCTGTACACGGTGGGCACCATCGTGCGCATCGCGCAGGTGCAGAAGGGCGGCGGGGGCGTGCAGCTGCTGATTCACGGCGAGTCGCGCGCGCTGGCGCTGCAGTTCGTCGAAAGCGGCGGCCGCGGGCTTACCGCCCACGTGCGCGAGATGACGGAGCTGGAGCCGGTGAACCCCGAAGACCCGGCGTTCCTGGCCCTGTACCGCGAACTGCGCGACCGCGCCGCCGAGCTGGGGCGCCGCCGCGGCATTCCCGCGGAGATGCTGCAGCAGATCATGGAGGGCGTCACCGAGCCCGGCGCCTTTGCCGACCTGGTGGCCTTTTACGTGGAGATGGGCAGCGAGGCCAAGCAGAAGCTGCTGGAGAGCCTGTCCGTGGAGGAGCGGCTGCGCTCGCTGCTGCTGATCGTCCAGCGCCAGCTGGCGCTGATGGAGGCGCAGGAGGAGATCCAGCAGCAGGTACAGGAGGAGCTGGGCGAGCGGCAGCGCGAAATGCTGCTGCGCGAGCAGATGAAGGCCATTCAGCGCGAGCTGGGCGAGGAGGACGAGGGCGCGGAGCTGGAGGAGCTGCGCCAGAAGCTGGACGCGCTGGAGCTTCCGGAAGCAGCCCGCGAAGAGGCCGACCGCGAGCTGGGGCGCCTGGAGCGCACCAACCCGCAGAGCGCCGAATACCAGGTCATCCGCACCTACCTGGAGTGGATGGCGGACCTGCCGTGGAACGTGCGCACGGAAGATTCGCTCGACCTGGGGAGCGCCGAAGAAATCCTGCACGAGGACCACTACGGGCTGGAGGACGTAAAGGACCGCGTGCTGGAGTTCCTGGCCGTGCGCCAGCTGGCCGCGCGCCGGGCGGAGGCCGAGGTCAAGGAAGAGGCCGCCGTGGAGGCCGGCGCGCTGGAGGGCACCGAAGCCGAGCAGGCGCCCGAAGCGCTGGAGAAGGAGATCGCCGAGGCCAAGGCGAAGGCCACGGCCAAGGGCCCCATCCTGCTCTTCGCCGGGCCTCCGGGGGTGGGCAAGACGTCCATCGCGAAGAGCATCGCCCGGGCGCTCGGGCGCAAGTACGTGCGCATCGCGCTGGGCGGCGTGCGCGACGAGGCCGACGTCCGCGGCCACCGCCGCACCTACGTGGGCGCCATGCCGGGGCGCATCGTGCAGGCGCTCAAGCAGGCCAAGGCGCGGAACCCGGTCATCCTGCTGGACGAGGTGGACAAGCTGGGCGTCAGCTACCAGGGCGACCCGTCTTCCGCCCTGCTGGAGGTGCTGGACCCGGCGCAGAACCACGAGTTCACCGACCACTACCTGGGCGTGCCGTTCGACCTGAGCGAGGTGCTGTTCATCGCCACGGCCAACTACACGCAGAACATCCCGGCGCCGCTGTACGACCGCATGGAGGCGGTGGAGTTCCGCGGCTACACCGAAATGGAGAAGAAGGCGATCGCCCAGACGTACCTGCTGCCGCGCCAGATGGAGCAGGCCGGGCTGCAGGAGGGCGAGCTGGAGGTGAGCGAGCCGGCGCTGGAAAGCGTGATCAGCGAGTACACCCGCGAGGCGGGGGTGCGGCAGCTGGAGCGCGAGCTGGGCAAGGTGTCGCGCAAGGCCGCGCGCCGCATCGCCACCGGCGGCACCGGGCAGGTGACGGTGGAGCTGGAGACGGTGAAGGACTTCCTGGGGCGCAGCAAGGTGCACCCCGAACGGGCCGGCGCCGAGGACCTGGTGGGCGTGGCCACGGGGATGTACTACACCCCCGTGGGCGGCGACATCATGTTCATCGAGGTCAGCGCGCAGCAGCGGGCACCGGTGGCCGCCGCCGCGGGCGAGCCGGAGCAGGCCCAGCCGGGCTTCGGGAACCTGGTGCTCACCGGGCAGCTGGGCGACGTGATGAAGGAGTCGGCGCGCGCGGCGCTGACCTACGCGCGCGCCAACGCCACGCGCTACGGCATCGATCCGCGCAAGGCGTGGTGGTCGGAGCTGCACATCCACGTGCCGGCGGGCGCCATCCCCAAGGACGGCCCCTCGGCGGGCGTGGCCATGACGACGGCGCTGGTCTCCGCGCTCA
>JAHWJJ010000371.1 GCA_019348475.1 Gemmatimonadota bacterium
GGTGGCCGGGCCCGCGCGCTCCGCCTCGGGCCGTGCCGAGGCCGGGGTGGTGCGCGTCCGCTCAGGGCGGCTGCTCGCCGTCCCCTCGCCGGCCGGACGGGTGCGCTCGGGCCGCTGCGACTGAACGCCGCCGGCGCGGGCCTCGGGCGCGGAGCCGCTCCCCGAAGACGAGGGACGGCGCTGGGCGGTGGTGCGGGCCGGGGGCGCCTGGCTCTGCGTGCGCTCCTTGTACCCGTGCAGCGGACGGCTGCGCGCGGTGCGGTAGTAGTACCGGTCGTAGTACACGCGCCGGTCGCCGCGCCAGTAGTAGGTGTCGTAGTAGTACGGCCGGTGCACCAGGATCACGCGCACGCGGTCGCAGCGCGAGCGGCCGTAGTAGCTGTAGTAGGTGTCGTGGTACCAGTCGCCGAAGCCGTCGTAGCAGGCGTAGCGCGGGTAGTCGTAGCGGCGGCCGATGTGGTACGTGTAGTAGTCCACCGACTCGTACCCGTACGCGCTCTCGGGCACGATGGCGCGGACGATCTCGTCCATGGCGTAGAAGGGATCGCCGTAGATGCTGCGGTTGGAGTCCCATCCCGCAAAGCGCGGCCGGTACAGGTCGCGCACGCGCCACAGCTCCAGCGGCTCGTCCAGCGCCACGGCCAGCACGTAGCCCACGCCGTGGCCGCCGCGCACGTTCAGGTGGTCGTACCGGCCGCGGGAGCCAAGCGAGAGGGTGCGGCCGCGCTGCACCCAGCCGTCGTCGTACTCGCTGCGGGGGTACAGGATGTCGACGTCGCCGTTGGTGTCGATGTGGAACACCGCCAGGTAGCCGTCGTGGTCCGAGCGCACGCGCACGCGCAGGCGCTCGGAGGGGTGAAAGAAGTCGCGGTGGCCGTCCACCCACACCCGCACGCCGCTGCTCTGGGCGGCCCTGGCGGCTGCGACGACGGGGGCCTCTACGTTCAGCATCAGCGCGGGCGCAGGCGTGGCGGCCGCGGGTGCGGCGGCCAGCGCGGTCAGGGCCAGGCCCGCCAGGATCATGTTGCGCATGGGAGTATTTCTCCGGGGTGGTGCTGCGGTCTAACGCCCGGAACGGCAGGGCAAGCGCCGTTCCGGGGTGGACCTGCTTTTCAAGATGCATACGCGGCAATCACTTAGCAACCCTTTGCGTTCCACGCGCCCTCCCGCCCCGTCCCCGTCGTGGGACGGTGGTTCTCGCGGAGGGGACGGGCGCGGTGAAGAGGTGAAGGGGTGAAGGGGTGAAGGGGTGAAGGGGTGATGGGGTGATGGGGTGATGGGGTGATGGGGTGATGGCGGGCCATGGTACGCCTTGTTCCGGGCGGGGGCGTCGCATGGAGACGGGCATCGCGATGGGGGGTATCGCGAGGCGGCCATCGTGAATGGGGCCGGCATCACGCCCGCCGCGGGGCCCGCGCCGCCGGGGGCTAAAGCCCACGGCTGGAAATGCCACAAACCCCGTCTCGGCCCGCTCACGCTCGCCGAACGGGGCTTCAACCGCAAAACGGCCGCCCTCCAGGTGCGAGGCACCCCCCACGCGATTGGGCGAAGCGCAGCCCGACCACTCCGATCCTCGTGCCACCCGTTCACCCGTTCACCCCGGACGTGAAGGGCTGATGGGGTAAAGGGGTGATGGCGGGCCGTGGCGCGCCTGGTCGCGGGCGGGGCTTGCATGGGGGACGGGTATCGCGATGGGAGGACATCGCGATGGGGCCGGCATCACGCCCGCCGCGGCGCCCGCGCCGCCGGGGGCTAAAGCCCACGGCTGGAAATGCCACAAGCCCCGTCTCGGCTCGCTCACGCTCGCCGAACGGGGCTTCAACCACAAAACGGCCGCCCTCCAGGTGCGAGGCCCGCCCCACGCGAGTGGGCGAAGCGCAGCCCGACCACTCCGATCCTCGCTGCCACCCTTTCACCCTTTCACCCGTTCACCCGTTCACCCGTTCACCCGTTCACCCGTTCACCCGTTCACCCGTTCACTCCATCACCCCAGCGCGGGCCGTTGACGCCCCCCGCCCCGCCGCAATACCTTCCCCGCTTTCCGCACGAAAAGCTGGAGCCGTGCCCCATCCCCTGCTGATCGAGTCGTTCCAGACGGTGCCCGCGTTCCGCGCGCTGGCCGCGTCGCTCCCGCGCGTGGGCGAGCGCGCGCTGGCGTCCGGGCTGGCGGGCTCGTCCGTCATGGTGCTGCTGGCCGCCCTGCACCGCGTGCGGCCGGAGCGCATCTGGCTGCTGGTGGCCGGCGGCCCCGAAGACGCGGAGCAGGCGTCCAGCGACCTGGAGGCGCTGCTGGGCGAGCAGGCGGTGTTCCTGTACCCCCAGCGCGAATCGCTGCCGTACGAGGAAGGCGAGCCGCACCTGGAGATCGGCGGCGCGCGCGTGGAGGCGCTGGAGGCGCTGCTCAGCGGCCGCGCCCGGCTGCTGGTGACCACCGCGCGCGCCATGCAGGAGCTTTCGCCCGCGGTGGACGGCCTGCGCGACCTGCGCCTGGAGATCCGCGCGGGCGATACCCTCAAGCTTCCCGAGCTCGCCGCGCGGCTGGAGGAGATGGGGTTCGACCGGGTGGCCACCGTGGAGGAGGTGGGCCAGTTCGCGCTGCGCGGCGGCATCGTGGACGTGTTCGGCTTCGGCACGCCGGAGCCGGCCCGCATCGAACTCCTGGGCGACGAGGTGGAATCCATCCGCTTCTTCGACATCCTCACCCAGCTCTCTGTCCGCGCCGTCGACCACCTGCAGCTGCTTCCCGTCGACCTGAAGTCGATGGACGGGATCGGCGACGGACGATTCGCAGCATCTTCCCCCTCGGAATCACCCCGATCCACCGCACCGTCGCGATCCACCGCGTCGTCGGAATCCGCCGCGCCGTCCGGATCCGCCGCTTCGTCCGAATCCCGGGGGGGGGAGGGCGAGCGGCGGTCCCTGCTCGACTACGTGTCGGAAGACACGGTGGTGGTGCACCTGCACGGCACGGGGACGCGGCAGGAGCTGGAGCGCACCTGGGGCGAGGTGGTGCGGCTGCACGAGAGCGAGACGCGCCGCGGCACCCGCCCCGACGCGCCCGAGCGGCTCTTCTTTCCGCCCCCCGTGGCCGAGCGGCGGCTGGCGGTGTTTCCCCAGCTGTTCGTGGACGAGGCCGGCACGGCGCCGCTGCAGTCGGTGGCGCGCTTTCGCGCCCTGCCGCCGGAGCCGATCGACCGCGACATGGGGCGGCTGGGCGAGGTGCTGAAGGGGGGCGCGGCGCGGGGCGAGCGCGCGCTGATCCTCTGCGACAACCAGGGGCAGCTGGAGCGCCTGCAGGAGCTGCTGGACGAGCTGAAGGTGGCGCGGACGGTGGAGCTGGGGATCGGCTCCATCGGCGGTGGCTTCGTGCTGGCGGACGCGGAGCCGCCCACGCGCGTGCTGACGGACCACGAGATCTTTCGCCGGTCGCGCCGCATCCGCCGCCGCAGGCGGTTTCGCGGCGGTGCGGCCCTGGAAAGCGTGGCCGCGCTCAAGCCCGGCGACTACGTGGTGCACATGGACCACGGCATCGGGCAGTTCCGGCGGATGGAGCGCGTGCGCCTGGGGGAGGAGGAGTTCGAGACGCTGGTGATCGAGTACGCGGGGGGCGAGCTGCTGCGCGTTCCCGTGCACCGCGTGGACCTGATCGAGCGCTTCGTGGCCGACGCCGACGGCGACGATGCCGCGCCGCCCAAAGTGCACCGCATCGGCGGCAAGGACTGGTCGCGGGCCAAGCAGCGCACGCAGAAGGCGATCCAGGAGATGACGGCCGAGCTGCTGGAGCTGTACGCCGCCCGCCAGGCGGAGCAGGGGTACTCGTACAACCCCGACACGCGCTGGCAGCGCGAGATGGAGAGCGCCTTCCTCTTCGAGGACACCCCCGACCAGCGCCAGGCGACCGAAGACGTCAAGCGCGACATGGAGAGCCCGCGCCCCATGGACCGCCTGATCTGCGGCGACGTGGGGTACGGAAAGACGGAGATCGCCATCCGCGCGGCGTTCAAGGCGGTGCAGGACGGCAAGCAGGTGGCCGTGCTGGTGCCGACCACCATCCTCGCCGAGCAGCACCTGCATACCTTTGCCGAGCGGCTGGCGGACTTTCCCGTCAAGATCGAGGCGCTCTCCCGTTTTCGGACGGCGAAGGAGCAGGGAAAGGTGCTGGAGCGGCTGGCGGCGGGGGAGGTGGACATCGTGGTGGGGACGCACCGGGTGCTCTCGCCGGACGTCAAGTTCAGCGACCTGGGGCTGATCGTGGTGGACGAGGAGCAGCGCTTCGGGGTGAAGCACAAGGAGTGGCTCAAGCAGCTGCGCCGCACGGTGGACGTGCTGACGCTGACGGCCACCCCCATCCCCCGCACGCTGCACTTTTCGCTGCTGGGGCTGCGCGACATGACGCTCATCCAGACGCCCCCCCGCGATCGCCAGCCCGTGATCACCCACGTGCTGCCCTGGACGGACGCCATCCTGGAAGACGCCATCCGGCGCGAGGTGGACCGCGGCGGCCAGGTGTTCTTCGTCCATAACCGGGTGGAGACGATCGGCGCCGTCGCCCAGAAGGTGCAGAAGCTGGTGCCCGACGCGGCGGTCGGGGTGGCGCACGGGCAGATGCGGGAAAAGGAGCTGGAGCGGGTGATGACCAGCTTCATCGAGGGCGAGCTGGACGTCCTGGTCGCCACGGCCATCATCGAATCCGGGCTCGACGTGCCGCGCGCGAACACGCTGATCGTGAACCGCGCCGACTACTTCGGGCTGAGCCAGCTGTACCAGATCCGCGGCCGGGTGGGGCGCAGCCACCACCGCGCGTACTGCTATCTGCTGGTGCCGGACGAGATCCAGGAAGACGCGGAGAAGCGGCTGCGGGTGCTGGAGCACTACA
>JAHWJJ010000372.1 GCA_019348475.1 Gemmatimonadota bacterium
GCAGCGCGGGGGCCAGCAGCCGGTGCGTGAGCCTGGGGGGCACCCCCTCGGCCACGCCCACGGCCAGCCCCAGCGGCCGCCGCCCCCCGTGCTCCAGCGTTTCCAGCATCTCGCGCCCGAGCGCGAAGATCTCGTCGGCGTAGGCGTAGACGGTGGTGCCGGCGGGGGTGAGCGCCAGGCCGCGTCCGCTTTTTTCGAAGAGCTTTACGTCCAGCGACCGCTCCAGCCGCTGGATCTGACTGCTCACCGCCGGCTGCGTCACGCCCAGGCGCCGGGTAGCGGCGGCGATGCTCCCCTCGCGGGCCACCATCCAGAAGTACAGCAGGTGGTTGTAGTTGAGCGTCGCCATGTGCGCAGAAGGGGGTACGGGGCACCGTCGCGGACGTGGATGGCGTATACGCGGACGGGCCGCCCCGATCCGGGACGGCCCGTCCACCACGCCGGCGCAGTGGGCCGGCGGCTGGAGCAAGGACGCGGGAGGCTGGGGGTTGCGAAGTGCTGTGCTTCGCATCGTCGGGGGGCGCCGTATTCTCGAAAACCGCATATTGAACGGTGCAACCCCCACCCTGCCCGCACCCTGGCTGCTCCACTTCGAGATGCTGCCTCGGGTGTGTCTGCTACCGGGGTGCGGGGTGGGGCAGGCACGGTACACACCGTGGCGTAAAACACCCAAGCCGCGCCTCCGGCCGGCGGCCGCAAGGGCCCCGACGGGCCAATCGGACGGTCCAGAACACACGCAACGTTCCAAATTTCGCGGAAAGCAACGTAGCGCATCCGTGCCGCGCAAGCAAATCGCTCCCCGGGCAGCGGCGCCGGGGGAGCGATTTCGCGAGGGTTCCCGCCGTACCCGGCGGCGGCTCAGGCCTGGCCCACGCGCGTCAGCTTTGCATCCACCGACTCAAGCAGCTCGCGGAAGGAGGTGGCGAACTTGTCCACCCCCTCGCGCTGAAGCTGGTCCGTTACCTGGTCCAGGTCGATCCCCAGCTCCCGCAGGGCGGCGATGTCCGCGACCGCCTGGTCCACGTCCTGGTCCACCGTGGTGCGGGCGACGCCGTGGTCCGCGAACGCCTCCACCGTCGCCAGCGGCATGGTGTTCACGGTGTGGCGGCCGATGAGCTCCTCGACGTAGATCACGTCGCGGTAGTCCGGGTTCTTGGTGCTGGTGCTGGCCCACAGCGGCCGCTGCACCTGAGCCCCGGCCGCGGCCAGCCGCTCCCAGCGCGCGCCCGAAAAGATCTCCTTGAAGCGCCGGTACGCCAGCTTTGCGTTCGCCACCGCCGCCTTCCCCCGCAGCGAGAGCGCCCGCTCCCGGGTCTGCTCGTCCGTGGCGGCTCTGGCGATCTCGTTCAGCCGCGCGTCCACCGCCGAGTCCACGCGCGAGACGAAGAACGAGGCCACGGACGCCACGCGGTCCAGCGGCTGGCCCGCCTGCTGGCGCCGCTCCAGCCCGCGCAGGAACGCCTCCATCACCTGCTCGTGGTTCCGGACGGAGAACAGGAGCGTGATGTTGACGTTCACCCCGTCGGAGAGGAGCTGCTCGATCACGGGGAGCCCGGCCTCGGTCCCCGGCACCTTGACCATCAGGTTGGGCCGGCCCACCGCCTGCCACAGCCGCCGCGCCTCGGCCAGGGTGCCGGCCTCGTCGTGCGCCAGCTCCGGCGAGACCTCCAGCGAAACGAAGCCGTCCGTCCCGTCCGACCGGTCATAGACGCCGCGGAACAGGTCGCAGGCGCGGGTGATGTCTTCCACCGCCAGCGACTCGTACGCCTCGTTGGCGTCGGCCTGGTCGGCGGCCAGCAGGTCGAACGCGTCGTCGTAGTCGTCGCTGTCGCCGATCGCCTGCTCGAAGATGGAGGGATTGCTGGTCACGCCGCGCAGGTCGTAGCGGCGGATCATCTCCTCCAGCTCGCCGTTGTCCAGAATGCCGCGGCGGATGTAGTCCAGCCACACGCTCTGCCCCAGCGCGTGCAGCTCGTGCAGCGCGGAGCGGCCCGGCTCCACGGCCTCCGTCGGGTGCTTGGTCTCGGGATCCATGGTAGGTTCCTCCCGCGGTGAAGTGCGTGAGTGCGTGAGTGCGTTGGTGCGCAAGTCGAGAAGTTGGTGGTGCGGATGATTCGCCCCGATGCCCACTTCCGCACTCACGCACTTCCGCACTCACGCACTCTTCTCGTCCGTCCCGTGCGCGGCGGGACCGGCGGCGGCGCGGCCGTGCTCCGCCTGTCCGTCGCCCAACCCCAGCAGCGCCTTCGCCTTCGCGGTGACGTTGTCCGCGCTCAGCCCCAGCTCCTGGAACACGCGCTTCGCCGGCGCCGACGCCCCGAAGCGGCTGATGCCGATCACCTCGCCCTCGCTTCCCACCCAGCGGTGCCACCCCATCGGGTGCGCGGCCTCGATGCTGACGCGGGCGCGCACGGCGGGCGGAAGCACCTGGTCGCGGTACTCCCTGGACTCCCGCGAAAACAGGGCCCAGCTCGGCAAGCTCACCACCCGCGCGCGAATCCCCTCCGCCGCCAGCTGCTCGCGCGCCTGCAGCGCCACGGACACCTCGGAGCCCGTGGCGATCAGGATCACCTGCGGCTCGCCGCCCTCCGCGTCCGCCAGCACGTAGGCGCCGCGCCGCAGCCCCGCCGCGGGCGCCAGCCCATCACGGTCCAGGATGGGGAGCGCCTGCCGGGTGAGGGAAAGGAAGACGGGCCCCTCCGTGTGCTGCATCGCGAAGCGCCACGCCTCCACGGTTTCGTTCGCGTCAGCCGGGCGCAGGTCGATCAGCCCGGGAATGGCGCGCAGCGACGGAAGCTGTTCCACGGGCTGGTGCGTGGGTCCGTCCTCGCCCAGCCCCACGGAATCGTGCGTGTAGACGTAGATGGTCGGCTGCTCCATCAGCGCCGCCAGGCGCACGGGGGGGCGCATGTACTCGGAAAAGATCAGGAAGGTGCCGCCGAACACGCGCACGCCGCCGTGCAGCGTCATCCCGTTCATCAGCGACCCCATGGCGTGCTCGCGCACGCCGAAGTGCAGGATGCGCCCCGCGTAGTTGTCGGCGCCGAAGTCGCCGCCGCCGTCGATGTTCGTGTTGTTGGACCCCGCCAGGTCGGCCGACCCGCCCAGCAGCCAGGGGACCCGCCTGGCGATCGCGTTCAGCGCCTTTCCCGACGCGGCGCGGGTGGCGATCGGCTTGTCGTCCCTGCTCCACGTCGGAAGATCGGAATCCCACCCCTCCGGCAGCGTCCGCGACAGCGCCTGGTCCAGCTGCGCGGCGGCGTCCCCGTGCGCGGCGCGGAAGGCCCCCATCCGCCGCTCCCACTCCGCCTGCAGCTCTGCCCCGCGCTCCCCCGACGCGCGCATGTGCGCCAGCGCCTGGTCCGGTACGAAGAAGGGCTCCCGCGACGGCCACCCCAGCGCCTCCTTGGTCAGCCGGATCTCGTCCTCGCCCAGCGGCTCGCCGTGGGCCTTTTCCGACCCCGCCCGGTTGGGCGAGCCGTAGCCGATGACGGTGCGCACGGTGATCATCGAGGGGCGGGGATCCGCCTGCGCGGCGCGGATGGCGGCGTCGATCGCCTCCAGGTCGTTGCCGTCCTCCACCGTGTGCGTATGCCAGCCGTATGCGTCGAAGCGCCTGGCCACGTCTTCGGTGAACGCCAGCTCGGTGCTCCCCTCGATGGTGATGCGGTTGTCGTCCCAGAAGTAGATGAGCTTCCCCAGCTTCAGGTGCCCCGCCAGCGACGCCGCCTCGGCCGCCACCCCTTCCATCAGGTCACCGTCGGAGCAGATGGCGTACACGTAGTGGTCGATCACCTGGTGCCCCGGGCGGTTGTAGCGCGCGGCCAGGTGCGCCTCGGCCATCGCCATCCCCACCCCGTTGGCGAACCCCTGCCCCAGCGGGCCCGTGGTGGTCTCCACGCCGCGCGTAAGGCCGTACTCCGGGTGTCCGGGGGTGGGGCTTTCCCACTGCCGGAAGTTGCGGATGTCGTCCAGCGTGAGCCCATACCCCGTCAGGTACAGCATGGAGTACAGCAGCATGGACGCGTGACCGGCGGAGAGGATAAACCGGTCGCGGTCCGCCCAGGCCGGGTCCGCCGGGTTGTGCTTCAGGTGCCGGGTAAAGATGACGTACGCCAGCGGCGCCAGCGCCATGGGGGTGCCGGGGTGGCCGGAGTTGGCCGCCTGCACCGCGTCCATGCTGAGCGTGCGGATGGTGTCGATGCAGAGCCGGTCGAGCGTCTGGTCCTGGGAGGGCATCTATCTTCCTGGTGCGTGCGGAGACTGCTGGCGAATGCGGAGCATCGGACGGGATCACGCCGGACGGAGCAAACTCGGGCCGCACGGCACGGCGGTTCCGGCGCCGTAGCGAACCCCGCCGAAGCGCCCCAGACCACGCGGACCCACCCTCCCCCGCGGTCTGCGGGAAGGGTCGACCGCCATCGCGAGGAGCGAAAGGCCGGCCGGGGGAGAGGGCCCGCGCGCTAGCCGAGCGCGTGAGGCTGCGGGACGGCGTCCGCGACCGTCGCCGCCCGCGCGAGGGCCACGGCGTCGTCCACGGCCCCGATGCGCTCCAGCGCCAGCAGGGCGGCGCCGCGCAGCGTCGTCTCCCGGTGCGGCGACAGGCGCAGGGGGCGCCCCAGCGCGCCGGCGACGATGCGCGTCCACGCGGGCGACGCGTGCAGGGCGCCGCCGCCCCCCAGCACCTCCTCGGCCGGACCGAACGCCGCCTCCACCGCCTCGACCGCCTCCGCCATCACCCGCGCCGACGCCTCCAGCCACGCGTGCGCGATCTCCCCCGGCCCCGTGGCCGCCGTAAGCCCCGCGACCAGCGCCGTCTCCGGCCCCGGCGCCCGCGGCGGGCGCTCCGCCACCAGCCGGGGAACCAC
>JAHWJJ010000373.1 GCA_019348475.1 Gemmatimonadota bacterium
AGGCTGACGAACTAGCGAACCAGTTACACCGACCCGTCGCGCCCCTGCCGTACCTCCAGCGTCGTCGTCCCACCGCCGGCCCTGCGGTCGTACGCGCGCACGCCGGGGCCCAGCAGGCGTGCCGTGGCGGCAGAATCGCGGATCTCGTGGTTGCGCACCAGCCGCACGCGCCCGTCGCCGCCCGCGAAGGCCGCCATCCCGTCGACCCCGTACTGCACCGTCAGCCCCGGGTTCACCGTGGATGGCGCGCGCGTGGTGCTGAGCTTGCGCGCGGTGAACCCCTCCGGAATCCACAGCTCCGGCACGTCCACGCTGGGGAGCAGGGGGCCGTACCCCGGCGTGCGGGGCACGGGCGCCACGGCGCGCGAGCACGCGGACAGCCCCAGCAGCGAGGGGGCCACCAGCGCGCCGCCGCCCACCGCGGCGGCCTGGCGAAGAAAGGTGCGGCGGTCGAGATCGTGCGTCATGCCCATCCGGGAAGCGAGGGTTTTGATTCCGCTTTACCGGATGATACACGCCAACGCGGTCACACGGCCAGTCGCGCCCCGTCACGGGGAGCGTCGCGAAGGAGAGAGGTGGAGGGGATGAACGGGACGATGGAGGGCTGCGTGTGCGTGGTCACCGGTGCCACGGGAGGGATCGGCCAGGCGGCGGCGATGGAGCTGGCCCGGCGCGGCGCCACCACCGTGCTGGTCGCCCGCAGCGCGGAGCGGGCGGAGCGCACGCGCGCGGCCGTGGTGCGCGCCGCGGGGCACCAGCGCGTGGGCGTGGTGCTGGCGGATCTCTCGTCCCAGGCCCAGGTGCGCGCCGCCGCCGGGCAGATCCGTGACCGCTGGCCGGCCGTGCACGTGCTGGTCATTAACGCCGGCATCTACACGCGCCGCCGTCAGGAGTCGGAGGACGGGATCGAGATGCAGCTGGCCGTGAACCATCTCGCCCCCTTTCTGCTCACGCGCCTGCTGATGGAGCCGCTGCGCGCCGGCGCACCCGCGCGCGTGGTGGCGGTCAGCTCCGGCGCGCACCGGTACGCGCGCCCGCGCTGGGACGACCTGCAGATGCGCCGCGGATACCACGGCCTGCTCCAGTACTGCAACACCAAGCTGTTCAACGTGCTGTTCACCCGCGAGCTGGCGCGGCGCAATCCGCCCCCGGCCCTTGCCGCCAACGCCCTGCACCCGGGCGTGGTGGCCACGGAAATCCTGTTCGGCGGGTGGCCCCCCCTGCGCCTGTTCAGGCGCTTCATGCGCACTCCCGAAGAGGGCGCGCGCACCGTCGTCCACCTCGCCTCGTCTCCGCAGGTCGCCGGGGTGACGGGTGAATATTTCGTCGACGAGCGCCCCTCCCGCGTCGCTCCCCCCGCGCTGGACGAGGACGCCGCGCGCCGCCTGTGGGAGCTCAGCGCGCGGCTGACCGGACTGGATCCCGCGGGCACGGGTGGATGACGCGGAATCGGCCGGGGGCGGCCTGGATGCTTGCTTCGGGATTTGTGCGGGTGTAATCTACGTGCCGGTTCCCGCTCCTCTCTGGCCACCGCCGTGACCGCTGCGCCCGCGTCCGACGCCGAAGCCCTCTCCTGCGCCATCGCCGGCCGCTACGCCGGGCGCTGGGCGCGGAGCGTCGCGCGCGGCGCCTCGGGGGGCGAGGACGGTGCCCCGGCGCCCGCACCCTGGTTCGTGGACGGGTTCGCGGGCGCGGACCTGCAGCGCGCGGCGCTCCGTGGCGCCACGCCGACGGCCGCCGCAGTCATCGCCGTGCAGGCGCTGGACGATGCCGCCGCCGGCCGCGCGCGCGTCGTGTTGATGGACGAAGACCCCGGCCTGGTCGCGCGGCTGGCGGAGGAGCTGGAGGCGGTCGGTGCGTCCAGCCGTGTCCGCATCGCCTCCGATCCCGCCAGCGCCGAGCCCGGCGAGATCGTCCTGGTCGAGGCGCCGTTCGCATCCCACGCGCACCGGCTGGCGGAGCGGATGGCGGACGGACCCGCGCTGGTGCGCCTGGCCCCGCTCGCGGCGCGGTCACTCCCCTGGACGGCGCTGGCGCCGGTCGCGCGCCTCCCCGCGGCGGACGTGCTGCTGCGGTTTCCGCGCGAAGACTTCGAGAAGCAGGCGCGCTTCACGGGGCCGCTGGCCGACCTGCCGCCGCACCTTCGCCGCGTCGTGGAAGGGTGCTCCGGCTTTCTGGGCGACGCGCGGCACGGCTGGCTCTCCGCTTGGCGCCAGGCCCAGCGCGAGGCCGGCCCCGACGCGGCGCTGGCCACGGCGGTCGAGCGGATGCAGGCGCTGCTCGCGGCGGGCGGAGAGCGGTTCACGCACGCGCTGCGCGTGGAGGGCGAGGGCGGGCCCGTGCACCTGCTCCTCTGCTCGCCGCACGCGGAGCGTCCGCTGGAACTGAACGGCGCCGTAGCCGATGAAGGCGTCCGGCAGAAGCCGCCGCCCCGGCGCAAACCGGCCGCGCGCGCAAAGGTGGAGCCGCCGCGAGCCCCGGCAAGTCTCACCGAGCCCGCGGAGCCGCCCCCGACGGACGCTTCCCCGGCGCCGGAGGAGCCGCGCGCGGCGGAGGATGCCACGGCGGTGCTGGACCTCTTCGCCCTGCCGGCGGAACCTGAGCCGGAGCCGCGCGGCCCGGACCTCGCCGCGTTCGCGAACGACCTGCACGCGCGCCACCTGGGCGCGCGGGTGCCCGTCCGCGATCTGCTGGCCGGCGTCGCGGATTCGGGGCTGGCGCCGGAGCAGGTCCGCGCCGCGCTCGCGAGCCTGAAGCGCGCGGGGCGCGTCTCGTACCGCTCGCTGGACGCGGAGGGCGCGGAGGTCGAGTTCCTGGCGCAGCCGCGCGTAGCCGCGCCGCGCCCCCGCAGGCCGCGCAAACCCGCCTCCGGCGAGCTGGGCCTTTTCGACGAGCCGGAGGAGTGATCGCCGGCACCTGCTTCCACCGGGAGCCGTTTTCGATTCATCCACGGGCGCGGCGCGTCTGCCCTGAGCGGCTCGGGCGGGCGGTCCGCGGAAGGGCCGAGCACCAGCACGGGTGAGCAGATTCCTCAGTCGGCGCTGGAGATCCAGCACGCGCGAAGATCGCGCGCGCCTGCTTCGGAATGAGAGTCTCGCCTTGCAATCGGGTCGGCGCAGTCGCGACGGGTCCGAGCGCGTGCCGTCGCTACCGCGGCGGTTGGGTGGATCCGTCCGCCTCCGGTGCTCCCTCTTGGGCCGGCAGGGGGAGCACGGCGTCGGGAGCCGAAGCGGCTTCGTCCGTGGCGTCGGGCTCCAGGTCGTCGAGGCTGCGGACGAGGGATACGGGGAACTGGATGTGCTGCACGTGCGTCCCGCGGGTGATGCGGAGCATGGGAGGGTGTGGCTGGAGGGGATCGCGACCCGCTGGTTAATCTGGCATCTGACCCGCCGGCCGTCCAGCGGTCACGCGGCGCCAGAAACGACGATCGGGCGCCCCCGCTGCAGCGCCCGCCGTGCATCCGCCGTCCCTCGGCCGATCAGCGGCCGTATCCCCGATATCGCCCATATCCGGCGTATCCGTCGTATCCGCCGTATCCGCCGGATCCGCGGTATCCCACGCGGTAGCCGCGGTCGTAGCCCATGGGAAAGCCGCGGCCGCCGTACTCCGCGCCGTAGCCCCGGCCGCCGGGGGCGTATCCCCTGCCGCCGCGCGCCCCCAGGTCGCGCTCGTACCCGCCGGCGCCGTAGCCGCTGTCGCCCGGGTGCCGGTTGACGAAGAACTCGCCGCGGTCCGGCCCGCCGCGCCCCGTCTGGTAGTCGCCGCCGTAGCCGCGGCCCCGCCCCGCGCGCCCGAACTGCGCCATCCCGCGGTCGTATCCGCCGCCAGCGTACCGCGAAGGCACCCGCGGGTTCAGCGCGTACTGGGCGTCGTACGCCATTTCGCGCGACAGGTAGTATCCCTCGGCGCCGGGTCCGGAGGCGTCCATGGGGAGGCGATGCCGCGGGCGGGGGTCGCCGCCCGCGATCCGATGGAACATCCCCCGCACCCTGCCCATGAAGTCGCGCTCGTAGCGTGCCATCGTCGTCTCTCCCTCGCGTCGTCACACGCGGCCCGGGGCCCGTCCCCGGAGCGCTTCAGCGGGTGGAGGAGCTTCGCAAGTCGCGGACCCCGCCCCGGCTCAGGAAACGCCGCAGGCGGCGGCGGCCCGGCGCAGGCGCGATTCGACCGCCGCGCAGCCGATCGACGACGGCGCGCGGGTGATGGTGACGGCGAGCGTGCCCGCGGCCGCGTCCCACCCGTACTCCGCGTCGGCGTCGCGGTGACGGATGGAGCCGCTGTCGCCGGGCGGCACGGCCACGCCCATGGCCGCCGCGCGTCCGCGCAGGCACGTCCACGCGTCCGGGGTCACGCCGGCCAGCGTGATGGTGGGGCACGCCATCGCATCCTCCTCGTCCCGTTCTCGATCCGCGCGAGGCCGCCCGCCCGCGCGCGCGATCAATTCCCCGGCACCGGGACGCCCGTGCCCGCCCGCCGGCCGGCGCGCCCCGGCTCCCGGTCAGCCGGCGGCGCGGTCGATCAGCGCGTCCAGCCGCTGCCGCGGGAGCGCGCCCATCTCGCGCGCCACCTCCGCCCCGCGGCGAAACGCCACCAGGGTGGGGATGCTGCGGATGCCGAACCGCTGCGACACTGCCGGGTTGGCGTCGGTGTCCACCTTGGCCACCAGCACGCGGCCGGCCCGCTCGCGCGCCACCTGGTCCAGCACCGGCGCCATCATCTTGCACGGCCCGCACCAGTCGGCGTAGAAGTCCACCACCACGGGGACGGGCGAATCCGCCACCACGCGGTCGAAGGAGGCGTCCGTCAGCCGCATGGGCCGGTCCAGCGCGATCGGCTTTCCGCACGCCCCGCATTTGGGACCGTCCCCC
>JAHWJJ010000374.1 GCA_019348475.1 Gemmatimonadota bacterium
GGGGAGAAGGCCGCGGCGCAGGCCGCCCCCGCCCCGGACGCGCCGCCGGGGCCGCCGCCGCTGGACCTGAACGAGCTGATGGCGAAGCTGCACAGGCTCATCGGGCTGGAGAAGGTGAAGAAGGAGGTGGAGACGCTCACCAACCTGGTGCGCGTGAACAGGATGCGGCAGGAGCGCAAGCTGCCCGTGCCGCCCCTTTCGCTGCACATGGCGTTCACGGGGAACCCGGGGACCGGCAAGACCACCGTAGCGCGGCTGCTGTCGCAGATCTTTCGCGCCATCGGGGTGCTGGAGAAGGGGCACCTGGTGGAGACCGACCGCTCCGGGCTGGTGGCCGGCTACGTGGGCCAGACCGCCATCAAGGTGCACGAGAAGGTGCAGGAGGCCATGGGCGGGATGCTGTTCATCGACGAAGCCTACGCCTTGGCCACGGGCGACCAGGAGGACTTCGGGCGCGAGGCGGTGGACACGCTGGGCAAGCAGATCGAGGACCACCGCGACCGCTTCATCGTGGTCGTGGCGGGCTATCCGGACCCCATGCAGAAGTTCCTGGACAGCAACCCCGGCCTGCGCTCGCGCTTCAACCGCTTCATCCACTTCGACGACTACGCGCCCGACGAGCTGTTCGGGATCATGCGGCTGATGTGCGACGAGCACGGCTACAGGCTGGACGAGTCCGCCGCGACCTTCGTCCGCGCGCTTCTGGAAAAGATGCACCAGACGCGCGGCGCCAACTTCGCCAACGGGCGCAGCGTGCGGAACCTGTTCGAGCAGGCCGTCGCCAACCAGGCCAACCGCGTGGGGCCGCTGGAGGACCCCACGGACGAGGTGCTGTGCACGCTGCGGGCGGAGGACGTGCCCGGCTGGCAGGAGCACCTGGATCACCTGGCGCACCTGCAGGCCACCACCGTCGAAGTCGTCTGCAAGTACTGCCAGGAGAAGATGCGCCAGCCGAAGGGCCAGGGGACCATGAAGGTCACCTGCCCGCACTGCCGCGAGGTGACGAAGGTAAAGACCTGACCCCGGCGCCGCTGGCATACCGGCGCGCTGCACGGTATTTTGTGCGCGCGCCTACACGAACCTGAACGAGAAAACGACCATGCAGCATTCGATGCCCACCGTCGGCAACCTCTTCTTCAACATCGCCGTCTTCGCGCTCGTCACGTTCCTGATCTACCTGGCGTGCATGGCGATGGTGCGCATCGAAGACCGCAAGCAGGCGCGCCGCCGGAACAGCTGAGCCGCCGCACGCACCCGCCATCGTGGTGTGCCGAGAAAGGGCCCCGGCTGCGCAGCCGGGGCCCTTTCCATCGCGCGATGGTGCCATCGCGCGATGGGGCACCTCCGGCCGGGGCGGCTGAAGCCGCACGCTGGAACTGCGATAAGCCCCGTCTCCGCTCGCTACGCTCGCGGACGGGGCTTCACCTGCTCCCGCGGGCGCCCTCGAGCTGCATGGCGGGTTTGGCGCACCAGCGGAACGTGGCGCGGCCCCCTCCGAACCACCGGTGCGGCCCGCGAGTTCCAATCCTCCATCACTCCATCACGGTCGCGGATCGCCGCCGGGTTCGTTATCGTTGGCGCGGCAGGGCAGCCAATGCCGGCGCTCCACACAGCCGCAGAGCCGCGCAACTCCGCGCATGGCGCGCCCGTATCGATGCCGAGCCCGGACGGATCCGGGCCGTCATCCGGAGAGGAGACCGATGTCCGCGTCCGCCTGTCGCCTGCTGAACCTGCTCCTGCTCGGCGCCCTGTTCGCCGGCTCGCTCATGGTGTATTCGCGCCTTCCCGAGCGCTTTCCGGTCCACTTCGGGCTTTCGGGACAGCCGGATGGATGGGCCGCGCGCTCGCTGCTTTCGTGGCTCGCGCTTCCGCTGATCGCCGCAAGCGCGGCGCTGCTGGTGGAAGGGGCGGCGCGCCTGGCGGCACGGCATCCGGAGCTGTGGAGCGTGCCCGACAGGGCGCGCTTTCTGGCGCTCACTCCCGAGGAGCGCGCACCCATCATCCACCGCCTGCAGCGCTTCGTCGGCCTGGTGGGCCTGATGACCACGCTTCTGCTGGCGATGGTGCAGGCCGCGATCTATCATGCCGCCACGGGGCGGACCACGGCGCTGCCCGCGTACGTGCTCCCCGCCGCCGGCATCATCATGGCGGTGATCGTGGGGATGGGGTTGCGGATGAACGCGCGTGTGGCCACGCTCATCCGCGACGCGCACCACCGCCGCGCCGCCGCGTCCTGATCGGCGCCGCGCGCACGTTTTCCACCGGCCGCGCTCCGGGCGCGCGGCCCCCGTCCGCCACCGCACGCCATCCGCCCATGCGCACCCTCAGTCGATCACGCGGTGACTCCATCACTGCACCATTGCTCCTCGCCGGCCTGGCCGCGCTGTTCGCCGCCGGCGGGTGCATCCCGTACGCCACCGGCACCACCGCCCTCCCCACGCCGCAGGGCGAGGTGGTGCCCGCGACCTCCATCTACTTCATCCCCGGCGGGGTGGAGCGGCTGAGCGCGGACTCCACCGGCGGATCTTCCTTCGGCATCGACCTGGAGGCGCGCTTTGGCCTGGACGGGCGCTCGGACCTGGGGGTCCGCGCGCCGGGGCTGCTGGGCATCGTCGTCAATTACAAGCGGCGCATCGACCGGCGGCTGGACGAGGACGGCCCGGCGGTCGCGTGGATGTTGGGCGCCGGCGTGGTGAACGCGGGCGAACACGCGCACGTGGAGGCGTCGCTGCTCACCTCGGGCCGGCAGAGCGACGACGGCGCCGGCTTCACCCCGTACGGGGGGATCAAAGCCATGCACGTCTTCCCGCTCGTCCCGGAGGCGGTGCGGGACGACCCCACCCTGGGCGCCTTCGCCGGCATCCGCATCGGCACCGCGGCCCTGGCCGTGAGCCCGGAGATCGCCGTGTTCTACGACCGCTCGGCCCTGCAGCTGCGCGACCGCAACTGGATCATCGTCCCGTCCTTCACCTTTCACGGCGACAACCTGGTGCGGGCGCTTTTCGGCGGCCGGCCCGACACGCGGCCGCCGCCGGGGTATCCGCCCCGCCCCTGGCCGTAGGACGCACGAGAGCCCCGGCGCCGCCAACGGCGCCGGGGCTCTTCGCGGGAGAGAGGCTGCTCGCGCGGCGTCAGGAGCCGGCGTGCATGGTCGTCCGCGCGCGGGGGGCCGTGGACGCCAGCCGCGCCGTCTCGCCTTCGGCATCGGCACGGGCCTCGACCGCCACCGGCTCCAGCAGGCACGGCTGCGCCTGGGTGCCGCAGGCGGCAAGGCCCTCCTCCGCGGCGACCAGCGTCCGGGCCGCAGACCGGGCCTCCACCACGACCGCGATGGCGGCCAGCGTGCACGGCTGCTCCTGCGTTCCGCAGGTGGAGAGCCCGTCGGCCGCGGCCTGCGCGCCGGCGAACCGCGCGCCCAGCGCGGACTCGATCACGGTGTATACGGTCAGACCCAGCAGCAGGGTCACGAAGGCGAAGCGCACGGAGCGCAGGATGCTGTTGGTCATGGGTGCCTCTCATGGCGATTGGGTTACCGTCCTGCCTTACTGGACGCTATGACGTAATCCGCGGCCAAAAAGTTTACGCGCGTGGATTAGCCGTGCGTTAGGCCAGGACAGGAGTGTGGCGCCGGAGGCACAAACAAAAGTTTACATTTCCACTGATCTCGTTGCGCTGCAATCACTTGCATACGGACCAGGGCAAGGCCGCCTTGGCAGAGGACGCATGCGACAGGACGCGGATCTCTTCTCTGCCGCCGAAGTCCGCGAGCGGGAGCTCGTCCGGGGGATGCGGCACCTCAGGGTGATGCGGATCGCCGGGCTCCGCCGGCGGATCGGGGTGCGCCGGCGGGTGCGGATGATGCCCGTGAAGCGTTTGCTCCTCCATCGGGCTGACGGGGAGCAGGGGGTGCTATGAACGCCGGTTGCGGGACGACCAGTGGATGGCGGCGATGCGCCACCCCTCCGGCGTGCGCACCAGCACCATCAGTTCGGCGCCGGCGGCGTTGATCGCGCGGCCGCGAAAGGTGCCTTCCGTCGTGCTGGTGGAGGTGGCCCAGGCGGCGTGTCCGTGCACGCGGACCTGCACCGGGCCGCGGCGGCTGGCGACGGCGCGCGCGAACTCGATGTCCGAGCCCAGGTGGTGCGCACGGTACTCGGCGCGGTCCTCCGCCCCGCCGCTCTCCAGGATCTGCACGTCGGCCGTCAGCAGCGCCAGCGCGGCGGCACTGTCGCCCTCCGCCAGCGCGCGGTGAAAGCGGTCCACGGTCGCCGCCACCTGCGCGGAGTCCCCAGGCGAGGCGTGGTGCCCCGTGTGGCCCTGTGCACCGGCGGCGGAAGGGATTCCCGCCGCCAGCGCGGCGGCGAGCAGGACGGCCGGGAAAACGGAGAAGGTGTGCACGGTTTCCTCCTGGGGTGGAAAGCGCCGTGGGCGCTGGCCTCCGCGGTCCAGAGTGGGCGAATCGCTATCTACCGCACGCATGGATGCGCCGCAACCGGCGCGGAGGGATGGGGCGCCTCCGGCCCTCGAGGGTTCCTCCCGGAGTGGGGGAGAATCGAGATTCCTGGGTCGGCGCTGCATGGATCCGATCGAGCAGGGCATCGGGCGGGCGCGTTCCTCGGATCGACAACGGGGTGCTGGCGAGGGGCCGTGGTCGCGGTGCGCACCCGAGCACAGGAGCAGGTGTGGCACCCGGGTTTCCCGCCTGCGTGCCTTCGCCTGCAACCGCGCCACTAAGAGCGTTTCGTTCAGCGGTCCAGCGGATCGCAGCCGGCGAAGCGGGTGAGGCCGCCGCCCGCGGGGGCGGCCGACCAGGACGCGGCGGGATCCGGCGCGCGGCCCGGCGCGGCGCCGTCCACCCA
>JAHWJJ010000375.1 GCA_019348475.1 Gemmatimonadota bacterium
CTTCACCACCGGGTGCACGGCCAGGCGGCGGCGCTGAAAGGCCGTGCGCAGCGCCGCGATCCCCCGCCCGGCGAGCCACACCTCCACCCCCTCCAGCGCCTCGCGCGCCAGCCCCTCCCCGCGGTGCGCGGGGACCACCATCAGCATCCCCAGCAGCGCGCGGTCGGGCGCCGGGTTCCCCGCCCACCACCCCACCGCCCCCACCTCCTGGCCGCTTTCCAGAAGCGTCAGCAGCGCGACCTGCCGTCCGGGGGTGGCAAGGGACGCCGCCAGCTCCCCCGCGCCCGCGTCGCGCGCCGGCCCCGGCTGCCCCGTAAGCGCGGCGAAGTGGTCCGCGCAGGCGTCGAACACGCGCTGCAGGCGGTCCTCGTCCCCCGCGCCCAGCGCGCGGATGGCGAGGCGGGCGGTCTCGATGTCGATGGGCGCGGTGGGCGCGGCGCTCACGGTTGCGTCATGCGGGGTGGATGGATGCCGCGCTTCGCCGGGCATCCGGCGCGGGGAAGTTGCCCCCGGCCCCCGGCGGGGTCAAGTTGTCGGCACCCAGCCCGGGCTGCGATGCCCGGTGCGAAGGGGAACGGCACCGGAGCGGGGGGCTTCGCCGGCTATTCCCTGCTCCCTATTCCCTATTCCCTTGAGTTTCCATGCAGCTCGAGTCCGCCCACTTCATGCGGACCGGGGACCTGGTGCGCCACGCCGGGGGCCGGACGGGTACCGTGGTGGAGGCGATGACCCTGTGGGCCACCGTCCGCTGGGACGACGGCGGCGCCGACGAAGAGGTGGAGCAGCTGGACCCGCGCATCGTGGTCGTGGAGCGGGCCACGCGCGACTAGCCAGCGGATGATCTGCATCCTGCTACCGTTGCAGTGTATAAGGTTTCCAAAAACGCTGGCGCGCAACGACTTGGGCGTGTTATCATGGAGGAGCGTTCCCCCTCCAGAAGGACATCCCGGATGATCCAGAAGTACGAGCCGGCCGCCGCCGCGGCCGGGACGGTCCTGATCGTCGAAGACCAGATCGAGATGCGCGCCATCGCGGCCGCCTACCTGGAGCGCCAGGGCTACCGCGTGCTGGCCACCGACAACGGGGCCGAGGCCGTGCGGCAGGCGCGGGCGGAGCTGCCGGACCTGATCTTCATGGACGTTTCCATCCCGGGGATGGACGGCATCCGCGCCACGGCCGAGATCAAGCGTGACCCCGCGACGCGCGCCATCCCCGTCGTCATCGTCACCGCGCACCCGTACGGCTCCGTGGGCAGGCGGGCGGTGGACGCCGGGTGCGACGGATGGCTGAACAAGCCGTGCGACCCGCGGCGCCTGCTGCAGGAGGTGCAGCGTCGCCTGGGCACGCCCAACTGAGCCTGCCGCAGCAGCCGTGAGCTTTGTCGACCCGAGCTGGTGCGCGCGCATCCACGCGCACCGCGCTCCCCTCCGGCCAGAGCCCGCCCCCGCGCCCCGCGCGGGCCGACCCGGGCCTCCTTCCCCCGCCCCGCTCCAGCGGCGCGAGATCCCGTCCGTGCACGTGTGCGAGGTGTGCGGCACGGTGATGTACGACCACAACTGCAAGATCGTCTGCCCCAACTGCGGCTACAAGCGCGACTGCAGCGACCCTTGAGCCCGTCGGCCGGTGCCTGTCTCGGGCACCGGCCCGAAACGCATCATCCCTGTCCCACCTGCTCACGCCCCGCCGATCTGGCGCCCCGGTCCCCATCAGCTGGTTCAAGGGCTAGCGATTACGCTCCTGGATAATTACAATTACGTTTGTATTCAAACGTGATTGTATAAGACCGTGCTTGTGCACACCTGTCGATGCCAGCGAGGCACTCCCATGCGCGATCCTGAGGCGATTATCGACCGTGAGGCCGAGCAGCGGAGACTGCACGAGCTGCTTGCCCGCGGACAACCTCAGCTGGTGCTTGTGTACGGCCGCCGGCGCGTCGGCAAGACGCACCTGCTGGGACGTACGTGGAAGGATACCGCCTCGTTCTACTTTACCGCGGCGGAAACCACGCCCGCACAGAACCGGGAAGCGCTCCTTGCGGCCCTGGCGGAGTGGTCGGGCGAACCCGTCCATGCGGAAGACTATCCGACCTGGCGCAGTGTGTTCAGGCTACTCCTGGACTTTCGCACGCCAGAGCCGCTGGTGATCACGCTTGACGAGTTTCAGTATCTGGGCGAAAACGCCGCTGAACTCAAGGCGGTGGCTTCGGAGTTGAACGCTGCGTGGGAAACCCGGCGCCCCACGCGGCCGCTGGTGCTGGTTCTCGCAGGATCGGCCGTCAGGACCCTCGAATCTCTGAACCAGGGCGGATCTCCCCTCTATGGACGCTTTGCCTGGCAGTGCCGGCTGCGACCGTTCAACTACTGGTTCGCTGGCGAGCTCGCGGGATTTACCGACCCGCGGGAGCGGACGTATGCGTACGGTATCTTTGGCGGCACGCCCCGGTACCTGAGCGCGATCGATCCGGACCGGTCGGTCGCCGAAAACGCCGTCATGCTGATGCTGCACCCGGCCGGCGAGGTGCGCGAACTGGTCCGGACCGCGCTGCTGCAGGAACAGGGGCTGCGCGAGATCCAGAAGTATGTCGCCATCCTGCGCGCCATCGGCCGCGGGCGCACGGACCTGAACGAAATCGCGCAGGCGGCGGGGCTGGAGCCCGACACCGCCCTGCGCGACAAGCTGGAGCGGCTGATCGAGCTGGACTACGTCAGGGCGGGGCGGAACCTGGGAGCCGGGCCCAAGGAGCGGTTTCGCTATCGTGTGGCCGATCCGGCGTTCCGGTTCTTCTACGACTTCGTTGCTCCGCTGGAGAGCGTACTCGCCACGCAGGACCCGGCATCCGTCTGGGAGCGCCACATCGCCCCTACGCTGGACGCGTACATGGGCCTGATCTTCGAGGGAATCGTAGAAGAGGCGTACTATCGCCTCCAGCCCCACCTGGACCTTCCGCTGGTGCGGGAATGGGGGCGCTGGGAGGGCGTGGACCGCACCCGGCAGCCGCTGGAGGTGGACATTGCAACGGTTCTGATGGACAAGCGCGTACTGACGGGGGCGATCAAGTGGTGCCAGGACCCGGTGGACGTGGACGTACACACGCGCCACCTGGAGATGCTGGACCGGCTATCCCAGGCGGGGGTGAAGTGGGCACACGAGGCAAAGAAACCTGGAGCCCCGCTCCTGTACGTCGCTGCGAACGGATTCAGCGACCGCTTCATCCAGGCCGCGCGCGGCACTCGTGACGAGGTGTACCTCTGGACCCTCAGCGATCTGTTACAGGAGTTGCCAGCGCAGCAGGCATGAACACCCACAATGCTATACAACCGTGGTTGTATACAAACACGGTTGTATAAACACCAGTGATTACGTCTCCACTGCGTCGCCCAGCAGCCGCTCCACGATCACGACGTCGCGCCACGCGCCGTCCAGGCGGGCGTGGCGCGCGTAGGTGCCCACCTCGCGAAAGCCGTGGCGCGCGCAAAGGCGCCGGGACGCCTCGTTCTCGGGGAAGATGCGCGAGAGCACCTTCCACAGGCCCGCGGCCTCGCACGCGGGGAGGAACGCCGCGAGCAGCGCGTCGCCCACGCGGCGGCCGCGGGCGCTGGCGGCCACGTAGACGGAGAACTCCGCGATCCCCGCGTAACACGCGCGCGGACGGTACGTGGAGGCGGCCACCCATCCCACCACCCGCGCATCGGCCTCCGCGACCAGCACCGGGTGCCGTGGCTCGCCCAGCCAGCGCCGCACCTCGTCCGGCGTGCGCTCGCGCGTCTCGAAGGTGGCCGTGCGTCCCCGGATCCCCTCGTTGTAGATGGCCGTGATCGACGGCACGTCTTCCAATCTCGCGGGGCGGACGAGCACGGCGGATGCGTGGTCGCTCATGCGCGGATCGGGTGGCGTGAGGGGACGGCCGGCGTGCCGGCCAGGAGGACGGCGGCGGCCGCGGCCAGGCAGCCGGCCAGCAGCGCCCAGAGCACGGGCGTGTAGCCGCCGCCCGCCGCGTACAGCACGCTGGCGCCCACGGGCGCGGCGGCGCGCGCCAGGGCCAGGAACATCGCCAGTACGCCGCTGATGCGCCCGTACTCCAGCGGGCCGTAGAACTCCGCGAGGAGCGCCGCCCGGGCGGGGGTGATGGCGCCGAAGCCGGCGCCGAACAGGACGACGTACGCCCACACCCCCACCTCGCCGCCCATCCCCATCAGCGCGGCGACCCCCAGCGCCTGGAGAAGAAAGATGGACGCGGTGACCGCGGCGCGCGGCCAGCGGCTGCCCAGCGGGGTCAAGATGAGGCGGCCGGGGAGCGCCATCAATCCCACCGCGCCCATGGCCGCGCCCGCGAAGGCCGGGGGGTAGCCGCGCTCCAGCAGCAGCGGGATCAGGTGCACCGCCAGCGCCGTGGTCGTGAGCGACGAAAGGGCGAATGCGGCCGTCAGCCAGCGGAACGACGCCCCGCGCAGCGCGACGTCCGCGGGAACGCCGGGCCCGAGGCGAGGCGGGTGAGGATCGTTGTCCTCCGGCTCCCGCGATTCCCCGTCCGGGAGCAGGCCCAGGTCTTCCGGACGTCGGCGGAGGAGCACGGCGTGCGGCAGGATGGTCGCCGCCGCCAGGATGACGGCGAGCCAGACCAGGGCGCGCCGCCATCCGTACGCCTCCCCCAGCCAGGTGGCCAGCGGAACGAAGATCACGCTGGCGAAGCCGGCCACGAAGGTCCGCACCGTCAGCGCGCGGCCGCGCAGCCGGTGGACCCAGCTGGCCACCACCGCGAACGCGGGCGCGTACAGCACCGCTGCCATCGCCAGCCCCCGACCCGCCCAGCTGGCGGAGAACGCGGCGGGGCC
>JAHWJJ010000376.1 GCA_019348475.1 Gemmatimonadota bacterium
GGGGCTCGCCCTGCTGACGCTGGCGGGCGCCTGCGGCGACCGCGGCGGAGACGAGCGCACGCCGCGCGGGGTGCGCGGGCAGGAGGCGCCGCGGCAGGGGGGCACCGCCGTGGTCGCCGAGATCTCCGACGTTCAGGCCCCGTTCCCCCTGTTCGTGCAGGGGGGGCTGGACTCCGACATGATGGACATCATGTACATGGGGCTCACGCGCGGGGCGTGGCAGGACGGGCGGCTGGTGTACCTGCTCTCCGACCAGTCGCCCATGGCCCTGGCCTGGCACTGGGAGTACGTGGGCCCCGACTCGGCGTCCATCCGCTACCGCATGCGCAGCGCGCTGGCGTGGAGCGACGGTCAGCCCATCACGGCGCACGACGTGGTGTTCACGTACGGATTGTACGCCAACGCAGCCGTGGCCTCGCCGCGCCAGCAGAACGTGGCGCAGATCGACTCGGTCGTGGCCGAAAACGACTCCACCGTGCTCTTCCACTTCAAGCGGCGCTACCCCGAGATGGTGTTCGACTCGGGGCTGTGGATCATCCCCCGCCACGTGTACGGCGAGGTGCCGGCCGCGTCGCTGAGCACGCATCCCTCCATCAGCCGGCCGCAGAACCTGGTGGTGAGCGGGGCTTTCATGATCGGGCAGCACCAGCCGGGACAGCAGATCACGCTGGTCCCCAACCCGCGCTTCCCGGCGCGGCCGCGGCTGGACCGCCTGATCATCCGCGTGATCCCCGAGACCACCACCCGCGTGGTGGAGCTGCGCAACGGGACGGTGGACTTTGCCCGGGGCGTGACCTTCGACATGGTTCCCGCACTGCGGCAGCAGGCGCCGCAGGTGAAGTTCGACGCCGAGACGGGGCGCTTCTGGGAGTACCTGGGCTACAACACGCGCCGCCCGATGTTCGCCGACCCCGGCGTGCGGCGCGCGCTGGGGCTGGCCATCGACGTGGAGGGCATCATCCGGCAGCTGCGGATGGAGGAGTTCGTGACCCGGGCCGGCGGGCCGTACCCGCCCATCCTGAAGGACTTTCAGGACCCGCGCGTAAAGGCGCTTCCCTACGACACGGCGCAGGCCCGGCGCCTGCTGGACCAGGCCGGGTGGCGCGACACGGACGGGGACGGCATCCGCGAAAAGGACGGGCGGCCGTTCCGCTTCACCCTGCTGACCAACACCGGCAACCAGCGCCGCGCCGACGTGTCGCAGATCGTGCAGCGGATGTGGCGCGAGGTTGGCGTGGACGTGCGGCTGCGGCAGCTGGAGTTCGGAACGGTGCAGGAGCGGCAGTTCAAGGACCACGACTTCGACGTGGTGCTGGGCAGCTGGGGGGTGGAGCTGACGGGCTCGCTGGCCGCCCTGTTCGCCGAGGACGCGCAGCTGAACTTCGTAGGATACCGCGACCCGCAGGTGACCGAGCTGATCCGCCGCGCCGAGGCGCAGCCCACCGCCGCGCAGGCCGCGCCGCTGTGGCGCGCCGCCGCGGAGCGGATCGTGCAGGCGCAGCCCTACACGTGGCTGTACTACTACGGGCCGATCACCGCCCGCAGCCCCCGCCTGCGGGGGGTGAAGGTGGATCCGTACGGCGCGTACCAGAACACCTGGGAATGGTGGGTGACCGGAGGGCCCGCGGCGGGCGCCGGGTCCGACACGGCAAAGAGGGACACGGGACGGTGAAATGATCGGCTACCTGCTGCGGCGGCTCCTGGGCGCCATTCCCCTGCTGCTGGGGATATTGACGCTCATCTTCTTCGTGATGCACCTGGCCCCGGGCGACCCCACGGACCGGATCTTCAGCAATCCGAACGTGAGCCCCGAGGTCATCGAGCAGATGCGCCGCAACCTGGGGCTGGACCAGCCGATCCACGTGCAGTACGGCCGCTGGCTGTGGTCGTTCGTGCGCGGCGACTTCGGCTACTCGTTCGGGCAGATGCGGCCCATCAACGAGATCCTGCCCACGGTGCTGTGGAACACGCTGCAGCTCACGCTGATCTCGCTGGTGGTGATCTTCGTGCTGGGGATGCTGATCGGCATCATTCAGGCGGTGCGGCAGTACAGCGTGGCCGACAACGTGCTCACGTTCCTGGCGCTGTTCTTCTACTCGATGCCCAGCTTCTGGTTCGCCCTGATGCTGATCCTGATCTTTTCGCTCAGGGCGGGGCAGGAGGGGTGGTTCGTGCAGTTTCCCGCGTCGGGGATGACCAGCATCGACTACGAGTACATGGGGGCCGGCGGGCGCTTCATGGACCGGGTGCGGCACCTGTTCCTTCCCGCCGTGGCGCTGGGGGTGGGCTCGGCGGCGGGGGTCGCGCGCTACATGCGTGGCGCCATGCTGGAGGTCATCCACCAGGACTTCATCCGCACGGCGCGGGCAAAGGGGCTTTCGGAGCGCACCGTCATCTTCAAGCACGCGCTGCGCAACGCCCTCATCCCCATCATCACCCTGCTGGGGCTGTACCTGCCCTTCCTGCTCTCGGGCGCGGTGCTGGTGGAGACGATCTTCGCCTGGCCCGGGATGGGGCGGACCATCGTGGAAGCCATCCTGGCCCGCGACTATCCCCTGGTGATGGCCACCAGCTTCGTGATCGCGGCCATCGTCGTGCTGGGCAACCTGCTGTCGGACGTGCTGTACGCCGTGGTTGACCCCCGTATCCGGAACGAGTGACATGGTGCGCGCTTCTCCCGACGTCGAGTCCGTACCGCCCGAGCCCATGCCGTCCGCCGCCCCGGAGGGGGGCGCCCCCGCCCGCGCGGGAGGCGCCGCGTGGACGCGCATCGTGACGCTGGTGCTGGCCTGGGGCTTTCTGTTCTCCGTGGTCTACCTCTCCTGGGCAAAGATCCGCGGGATCCCGGGGATGCGCCGGGTGGGGGTGGACATCTGGCTGTCGCTGGCCACGCTGGTGGTGCTGTTCGGCGCGCTGCTGTGGTGGACCTGGCAGTCGGTGAGCGCGCGCCACCTGGCCCGGCGGCGCGCCCGCGGCGACAGCCAGTGGGCCATCGCGGCGCGGCACTTCAAGAAGAACCGGCTGGCCATGGCCGGGCTGGCGGTGATGATCCTGCTGTACGTGGTCACCCTGGTCACCCCGCTCATCGCGCCGTACGACCCGGCCGCGCAGGGCGACATCATCACCTCGCGGTACCTGGGCCCCAGCGCCGAGCACCTGATGGGGACCGACAAGTTCGGGCGCGACATCTTTTCGCGCGTGCTGTACGGGGCCCGCATCTCGCTCTCCATCGGATTCGTGGCGGTGGGGATCAGCATGACGCTGGGAACGCTGATCGGGGCGCTCGCGGGCTACTTCGGCGGCTGGGTCGACAGCGTGCTGATGCGCTTTACCGACATGATGCTGGCCTTTCCGCGCCTGGTGCTGCTGATCGTGGTGATCGCCGTGTTCGAGAACCAGAGCATCTGGCTGGTGGTGGTGGTGCTGGGGCTCACCGGGTGGATGGGCACCTCGCGCATCGTGCGGGGCGAGGTGCTCAGCCTGCGCGAGCGCGAGTTCGTGCAGGCGGCGCGGGCGCTGGGGATGGGCGACTGGCGCATCATCGTGCGCCACGTGATCCCCAACACCATGGCCCCGGTGATCGTGTCGGCCACGCTGGGCATCGGCCTGACCATCCTGACCGAGGCGTCGCTCTCGTTCCTGGGGCTGGGCGTGCAGCCCCCCACCCCCAGCTGGGGGAACATGGTGTCCGACGGCCGCGACGCGCTGACGCAGGCGTGGTGGATCGCCACCTTCCCCGGCCTGGCCATCGTGCTGACCGTGGTGGCGTTCAACCTGCTGGGCGACGGCCTGCGCGACGCGCTGGACCCGCGGCTGCGGACGTGAGGACGTGATGGCGACGCAATCGGCACCGGTCCAAGAGCGGGAGATGTCCTTCGAGGAGTACCTCGAGGCCTATGACGGGGTGCACGCGGAGTGGGTGGATGGGCGGGTATTCGTCATGCGTCCGGGAAACGAACCGCAGGGGCGCCTCAGCCGCTTCCTGGCGTCCATCGTCCAGTACTGGGCCGATGTGCACGACGTGCCGGGTGAGACGTACGTAAACGCGTATCCGCTGCGTCTGAACGAGCAGACCGCGCGCGAGCCCGACGTCTTCTTTCTCAGGAACGAGCACGCGGGCCGGGCGCACGCCACGTTCATGGAAGGTGCGGCAGATCTCGTGATCGAGGTCGTCAGCCCCTCCACGCGCGCGGTGGACCGCGGCGTGAAATATTACGAATACGAGCAGGCGGGGGTCCCGGAGTACTGGATGGTGGACCCCCTGCGGGAGCGAGTGGAAGCCTATCGCCTGGGGTCCGGCGGCGTTTACGAGCCAGTCGCCCCGGGCGATCCGCCGGTGCTGCGCAGTGAGGTCGCGCTCCCGGGAATGTGGATTCGCGCCGAGTGGCTCTGGCGGAACCCGCTTCCCCGGATGCCGGAAGTGTTCGAGGCGTGGCGCAACGAGCCCCGCCCGGGAGGCGGGTCATGATCGCACGACTGAAGCACAAACCGGACTGGATCAGCTACGAGGACTTCCTCGCCAGCGTCGACGAGGGGACGCATGCGGAATGGGTGGATGGGGAGGTGGTCCGCATGACTCCGCCGACGGAGGAGCACGCGCGGATCACGTCGTATCTCTCGCACGTCCTGAGCGGGTACAACAAGCGCAGGGGGCTGGGCGGGCGGGTTTACCACGCTCCCTTCCAGATGAAGCTGGCCGCGAGCGGGAGAGAGCCGGACGTGGTTTTCGTCGCGCGTGAAAACGTGGGCCGGATCGCGAAGCTGGGCCTGCAGGGTCCCGGCGACCTCGCGATCGAAGGCGGCACGACGCGCGTCGCCGCCGAGACGCCGG
>JAHWJJ010000377.1 GCA_019348475.1 Gemmatimonadota bacterium
TTTCGGACTGCGCACACTTACCCGCGGCGGGGGGGTGGTGTCAACCAAGGGGGCGGCTCGGGGGGAGCACGGGGGGCGGGGCGGCGGCGCATCCCGGGGGGGGACGTGCAGGGGGGGCACGGGGGGGGGAGGAACCGGGGGAGGATGAGCGGCGGCCGCGGGGTCGCACCGTGCCGGCGGCATCATCTTTTCGGGGGATGCACGGACGTGGGATGACGGGCACGGCCACACCCATCCAGGAAAGGGGAACGATGCCGAGCACGATTGGGAAAATCCGCCGCGCCCTCCTCGCTTCGGCAGGCGGCGCGGCGTGTGTGGCGCTCCTGGCCTCCTGCGGCGGCGGGCACGTGCCGCTCCCGGCGCTCTCCCCCGCCGTCATCGGCGACACGGCGGGGCTGGTGGCGCGTGGCGAGTACATCGTGCGCGACGTGGCGGTCTGCGGCCACTGCCACGCGGCGGATCCGCGCGACCCCGACGGGCCGCTCAGCGGGGGAAGGGCGTTCCGCAACTGGCGCCTGGGCACCATCCGCGCGAGCAACCTGACGCCGGATGCGCAGACGGGGCTGGGTCGCTGGAGCGACGCGGAGGTCGTTCGCGCCATCCGCGCGGGCGAGGACCGCGACGGGCACGTGCTTGCCCCCGTGATGCCGTACGCCTGGTTCCGGGGGATGTCGGAGCGCGACGCGCTGGCGGTCGCGCGGTACCTGAAGAGCCAGCCGCCGGTCCACAATCCGGTGCGCAACCGGCCCAACCTGGTGTACCGCGCCGCGCGGATCTTTGCCCTGAGCCCCGCGCGCCCCACCACCACCGTGGCGCCGCCCCCCGCGGCGGACGCGGCGTACGGCGGCTACCTGGCGAAGCACGTCTCCCTCTGCGGGGACTGTCACACGCCGCGCGGCGGGGTGCAGCAGAAGGCGGATCTGGACCGCCTGTTCGCCGGCGACGCCAGCTCGTCGTTCCCCGAGAACCCGGCCAACCTGACGCCGCACGAGGAGACGGGGATCGGGGGATGGACCGAGGAGGACTTCGTGCGCACGCTGCGAACCGGCGTGAACCCGCGGGGCGACCGCATCCACCCGTTCATGCCCTGGCGCGAGCTGCGCCGCATGCGCGACGACGACCTGCGCGCCATCTACCGCTACCTGCGCACCCTCCCCGCCATCCGCAACCCGGTTCCGGAAAAGGCGCCCGAGGACGCGAGCGGGTGAACGGCGCGGTGTGGATGCCATGCTTCCGCATCGCGCCCCGGCGATGCTGTCCTGTCCCGTCAGCGGCCGCATCGACCTGCGGATTTCCGTCGCGCCTGTGGCGCATCCGTTGCGGTCAAGTGCAATCCACTTGCGTGTTTCCGCACGGCAACCTTACACTCGGACCGCCACCCGGTCCGAGAGGAGAGCATGGCCACGGCTGCCCTGAACCACTACTCCCCGGAAGAGTACCTCGCGCTCGAACGCAACGCCGAGTTCAAGAGCGAGTACATCGACGGCCGCATCGTCGCGATGACGGGCGCGTCCGCCGCCCATGCCTTCATCACGGGGAACGTACACGCGGAGTTGCGGGCGCGGCTGCGCGGCGGATCCTGCCGCGCATTCGTGAACGACATGCGCGTCCAGGTCGAAGGCGGCCGGCGGTACACCTACCCTGACGTGGTCGCGTATTGCGGCGAGGCTCAGTTCCTCGACGGTGTCTCGGATACGCTCACGAACCCCGTGTTGATCGTGGAGGTGCTCTCGCCTTCCACGGAGGCGTACGACCGCGGCGACAAGTTCACCCACTACCGGCCGATGGAGACGCTGCAGGAGTACGTGCTCGTCGCGCAGGACCGTCCGCTGGCCGAGCGCTTCGTGAGGCACGGCGATTCCTGGATGTTCTCGGCCTTCAGCGGCCTGGACGCTTCGCTGGAGCTGACGTCGGTCGCATGCACCATCCCGCTCCGCGAAATCTACGAGAACGTGGACCTCCCCGCCCCGCCCGAGCCCCAGCCCCGCGGCCGGTCATCCTGACATGTTACGGATACGGAATCCAATCTGTCATTCCGAAGGAGGCGCCGCGGGGACCTGGCCACCCGCAGATCACCTGGGCGCCGACTGAGGAATCTACTCGCCCGCGCTGGTGGTAAGCCTCCGCACACATCTCTCGCACCCTCCGATTTTTCCGGGCGGGGATCCGCCCATTGCCGCCGGCTGGACGTTCTTCACCCGTGGATGCGCGGCAACGCCGGGGTTGGCTCGCGGCATCCAACCCGCGGACGGGAACCTGTAACGGACGACCAGCATGCGAGCCACGTTCACCTTCTGCCTGCTCTTCGCCTCCGGCTGCGCGGGCGGCGTGCAGGAGTCCCGGCCGGAGCCGATCCTCCGCCCCCGCTCCACGACCCTGCACGTCAGCGGGTCATTGGAGCCGGTTTCGTCCACGGCCGGAGGCACCAGGCACGTGGTGGTGGTGGAGCCGCGGCCCGCGTGCCAGACCAACGACCCCATGCCGACGGGGCAGGTGCGGCAGCCGCCCCAGCCCATGCCCATCGCCCGCCCATTGCGCCTCGCCGCCATCCCGAACTACTGTCCGGTGGCCGTACCGCCGAAGAGCGCGTCCGTCGTGGCCGGCGTGCCGCTCCCGCAGAAGGCAGCGCCGTCGCCCTCTCCCAGCCAGCCGTAGCAGCCGAAGCCACCATGCAAAGGGCGCGAGGATCGCCGCGATCCTCGCCCCTCGTGTTGTCACCGGATTGCGGCGAATGCCGGATATGGGATGCGGCGAATGGAAGCGTGCGGAAGCGGGTCACCAGATCGGGTGAGTAGATTCCTCAGTCGGCGCTGAACATCCAGCACGGGCGGAGATCGAGCGAGCCTCCTTCGGAATGACAGATTCTATTTGGATATTCGGTGGAAAACTGCCGCCTCCGTGGGAGACGTTCCGTTCCGGAGCGACTCACACGCCGTCCGAGGCGGCACCGGAAGAAAGCTCGGACGTGTCCTGCGGATTCACGCGGCTGCGGCGGCGCGCGCGAAAGAAGGCGCGCAGCATTTCGCCGGCGTCGGCGGCAAGGACGCCGGTGGTGAGCTGAACGCGGTGGTTGAGCCGGGGGTGCTGCACCAGGTTGGCAAGCGAGCCGCTCATCCCCGCCTTGGGGTCGTGCGCGGCGAAGACCAGGCGCGGGATGCGCGCCAGCACGATGGCGCCGGAGCACATGGCGCACGGCTCCAGCGTCACGTACAGCGTGCAATCCAGCAGCCGCCACTCGCCGACGGCCGCGGCGGCGCGGCGGATGGCCACCATCTCGGCGTGGGCGCTGGGGTCCTGCAGCGTGTGCGTAAGGTTGTGGCCCGTGCTCACCAGTTCGCCCGCGCGCACGATGGCCGCGCCCACGGGCACCTCGTCCAGCGCCGCCGCCGCCGCGGCCTGCTCCAGCGCCACCCGCATCCACCGCTCGTCCTGGCGCAGCGTGTCGTGGTCCGTGGTCATGTCCGCGTCATCAACGGAAAAGGGACCCCGGCGCGTGCCAGGGTCCCCGTCCCGTCCGAAAGTGGGCAAGCTCAGTGCGCGCCGGTGACGATGGCCTCGGTCTGGGCCCGGGTAAGGCGGCGGTACAGCCCCGTCACCCGCCCCAGCACCACGAAGTCCGTGTGCTCGTGCACCAGGATGGGCGCGTAGTCGGGATTCGCCGGCTCCAGCACCACCTGGCCCGCGTTGGCGAAGTAACGCTTTACCGTGGCGTCGCCGTCCACCCGCGCGGCAACGATCTCGCCGTTCTCGATCTCGGACTCCTCGGCGGGCTCCACGATCACCAGGTCGCCGTCCACGATGCCCATGGCGCTCATGCTGTCGCCCTTCACCTGCAGCATGAAGGCGTCGGCGCTCCCCACCAGCTTGCGGTCCAGCTCGAACGCCTCCGTCACGTCGTCACGCAGCAGCGCGGGAACGCCCGCGGCGATGCGGCCGTAGCAGGGCACGTTCAGCACGCCGGGGGCCAGGTTCATCCCCAGGATCTTCACTCCGCGGGACCGCGACGCGTCGCGTTCGATGAACCCCTTGTCGGCCAGCGACTGGAGGTGCTCCGAGACGGTCTTGGTGCTCTTGATCCCGAACCGCTTGCCGATCTCGCGAATGCTCGGCTGGTAGGTGTTGTCCTTGAGGTAGTCCACAAGGTAGTTCAGGATCCTGCGCTCGATCTTTGAAAGCGCCTCAGGCATGGCTGCCTCCGCGGTTGACGAGGGTTACTGCCTCCCCGCTGTTGACTGACGAAAATGGAAGCCGGCCGCCGCGCGCCCCCCGGAACGAAGAGCGGGAGCCACAGACACCTGCGCACCCCCGCACATCCCCCAGGTTGTTTCCCCGCCGCGCGATGCGCTCCGGCGCCGTCCGCGGGAACAGGTTGCGTCTGTTTCCGCCTTATCCGGCCTTGTGGCGCAACTTAGGCGCCGCCCCGGCGGAAGTCAACATTTGTCTACGTGGGGCCCGTCGCGGCCGCTGACGCCGCGGGCCGCTCGCGCGCGCGGGCCCTCTCCCCCGCCGACTTCGCCGCTCGTTCCTCGCGGCTCGCGGCGACCCCTCCCCCAACCCCGGGGGAGGGGTTGACGGAGGGCGAGTTCCGGGACGGAGCGCCGGCCCACCCATGGCATTGGTCCCCCATCCCACCCCTCCCCCGAGGTTGGGGGGCCGGGGTCGCCCGGCGTCGCGAGGAACGAGCGAAAGCCCGGGCGGGGGAGAGGGCCCGCGCCGCCGCGACGGAGCCTGGAGCACACCACCCCTCCCCCGGGGTTGGGGGAGGGGTCGCCCGGCGTCGCGAGGAACGAGCGAAAGCCCGGGCGGGGGAGAG
>JAHWJJ010000047.1 GCA_019348475.1 Gemmatimonadota bacterium
CGCCTCCGAGCGCGAGCAGCGCTCCGCCTCCGAAGAGCGCCACGTTGCCCACCAGCAGGAGCAGGGTGCTCCACACCACCCGCGGGCGCCGCGCCTCGTCCGGCTCGGCGAACCAGCAGACCGGCAGCGCGTTCCCCGCCCCCAGGCTGAACAGCCCGTTGCAGAACACGGTCACCAGCGCCAGCAGGGCCATCACCCCGTAGTCCTCGGGGGCCAGGTAGCGGGTGAACAGCGGCAGGAGCAGAAAGGCCAGCATCCGGTTGACCACCACCCCCGCCCCGTACAGCGCGCTCCCCCGCGCCAGCCCGCCGAGCGTGGTGCCGCTCACCCCGCGCCGCCCGCGGGCCGCCCCTGGCCGCCCAGCAGCGCGCGCGTCCCCGCCGGCCCGCACCACATCAGCGCGTCCACCACCGACAGCCCGGGGACGAACTCCGGCGCCCGCCCCTGCGGGTACGGCGCGGGGACAAACCCCTGGTACACCAGCTCCACCCCCGCCGCCGAGAACTTTTCGTCTTCCTGGTACCCCTCCGCCCCGCCGCCGCACAGGTACGCCGTGCCGCCGGCCGCGCGCGTCATCCCGATCAGCAGCTCCGTGGCGGCGCCCTCGGCCTGCAGCGTGGAGCCCCGCACCAGCTTTCCGGTGTCCAGCCCCAGCAGCCCGGCGACGCCGTGGATGGCGGCCGTGTTGAACTCCGCCAGCGAGGCGGTGGGGTTGCCGATCCACTCCGACAGCGGCGGAAACACCTCGCCGAAGTGCGGCGCGCGCCCGTAGCTGGCCTGCAGGGTGCGCAGCAGCTTGTCGCGCCACCGGCTAGAGTCGTCGATCTCCATCTCATGGATCATGCGCAGCCCCCGGCCGGCCCGCGCCACCGGCACCGTCACCCATCCGGGCCCGCCTCCCACCAGCATCCGCACGCGGTTCACCCACGTCCCGGAGCTCGTCCGTGGGAACTGCGTGTTGTCCATCAGGACGAACACGTCGGCGCGGGCCAGCTTGTCGAACCAGCCCAGCCAGGGAAGGAAGTTGGGCTGGTGGATGGCCACAACGCGGCTATCCGGCATGATCCTCCGCCAGAATCGACATCACCCGGACGTCGCGATACCCCCCGTCGATGAACGCCGCCTGGCGCAGTACGCCCTCGTGGACCATCCCGGCCTTCTCATAGGCGCGGATGGCCGCCGCGTTGGAGTCGAACACGTGCAGGTAGACCCGGTTCAGGTTCAGGTCGCGAAAGGCGAAGTGCAGCAGCAGCCGCACGGCGTGCGTGCCAAAGCCCTTCCCCCGTTGCTCCCCCTGGCCGATGCGGATCTGCAGCTCGGCGGAGCGGTGCACGGGGTGAATGGAGTGCAGCTGGCACGAGCCGATCAGCCGGTCGCCCTCCACCCGGCGGATGCCGAAGATCACCATGTCGGCGCGCCCGCGCACGGACTCGAACCACGCCCGGTGGGCCGCGTCGGTCACGGGGCGGTAGGCGCCGTTCTGGATCACCAGCTCGCGGTCGTTGATCCACTCGTACAGGGTGGCCGAGTCTTCCGCGCGCAGGGGCGCGAGCGTCACCGGGCCTTCCTGAAGCATCATTCCCCCGTGCATGCGGTGCCGGCGGGATCCGCGGCGGCGCCCACGTTCTGGCGCCCGGCGCGGCTCAGGAAGCCGTCGTACCAGTCCGCCGTGCGCAGCGCGCGGCCGTCGATGCAGCGCTGGATGCGCTCGCGCGGCGGCATCGGCGCGTCCTGCCACCACTCGGGGTGCGTAAGGACCTGCAGGCGCGCGTCCTCGCCCGCGCGCAGCACGTCCTCCAGCCGGCGGAAGCGCCAGTACCCGTTGGAGTCGGAGCAGTAGCCCACCTCTTCGCGGAAGCAGCGCGCGTACGTGTTGACCATCCCCGCGTAGCTCCACTCCTGGCACGAGAGGGTGAACGCGTCCGGGTTGTGGAACGAGAACACCTCCACCGGCGCGCCGAACGCGTCGGAGAGCAGGGCGCGCTCGGCCGCCAGCAGCGGCTCCATCTCGCGGCCGGCGCGGTCGCCGTAGTAGGCGGCGTCGAAGTGCAGCCCCAGCCGGTGCCCCGCCGACAGGATCCCCTGTACGCAGTCGGCCACGGACCGTTCCAGCAGGTTGTAGAACTCGCTGTGCAGGTGCATGAAGTAGGTGGCCGAGACCCCCTCCTCCGCCTCGATCCGCGCCAGGCGCAGGGCGGAGTGCACGGACATGTCCACGTCGTGGCGCCACAGGACGAACGGCTCGTCCGCGGCGGAAATCTCCGTGTACGCGCGAAACCGGTACCGCTCCTTCGCCAACCGCAGCAGGCGCCGGTAGTTGTCGCGGGTAAAGTCCGCGTAGTGGTACCGCTCCGCCTCCGCGGCGCCCGTGGATGTCTGCTGCACCTGGTTCAGCGGCCCTTTCAGGCGGTGGGCGGATTCCGGACCGGAATCCGCTCAGGTTCGGTTCAGCGCGCCGCGCGTTCCGGCGCGCTCGTACGCGATCGAAAAAACAGCTTTCAGACGGAGCAAACGGAGGAAAGGGAATGCATCCAACCCTCGTCTGGAGTCCCTCTGGGTGTCTGTTCCTCCGTGTGACGTTCTTCTGCCACGGCCCGACGTCGACGAGGATCCGGACGACGACGGATTCCGCGAACGCGGAGGGCCGGGCCACGGGCGCGGACGAAAGGCGCCGATGCACCCGCCGCACGGCCCGCCCAGCCCTTCGCCTCCGCGCCCCGGCGCAGGCCGGGATCAGCCCGCCAGCGCCCCCGCGGTGCTGGCGAGCTCCGCGTGCAGCGCGTCCACCACCTGCCGGCTCTCCTCGTCCGTCATCCCCGCGTACAGCGGCAGGGTGATGGACATGCGCTCGGCCATGTACGCGTTGGGGTAGTCCTCCGGCCGGATGCCGTACTTCTGCGCGTAGTAGTGCAGGTGCGGCGGGGCGTGCGTACCCTGCCGGGTGACGATGCCGTTCTCCTCCATCGCCGCCATCATGGCGTTGCGCTGCTCGAAGACGGCGTCGCACGCTTCCAGCGTGGCGTCCTCGGGCCGGAACCAGGTCACGTACGACTGGTAGCCGTGCACGTAATCGGGGTGGCGGAAGGGAAGCCGCAGCCACTCCACGTCGGCCAGCAGCGCGTCGTAGCGGGCGGCGGCGGCGCGGCGCTCGGCCATGATCCACTCGGCCTTGGCCATCTGCGACACGCCCAGGGCGCCCTGGATGTCCGTCATCCGGTAGTTGAAGCCCACCTCGTGGTACTCCGCGAGGAGGAACGAGTACTTCTGCTCGTGGCGCTCCAGGTCCGACCGGCTGGCGCCGTGGTCGCGCAGCGTGCGCGCGTGCGTGGCCTGCGCCGCGTCGCGCGTCAGGATCATCCCCCCCTCGCCGGTGGTGATGGCCTTGCGCGGGTGGAACGAGAACACGCCGAAGTCGCCGAACGTCCCCGTGTGCGCGCCCTGGTACCAGGCGTCGAACGAGCACGCCGCGTCCTCCACCACGAAGAGCCCGTGGCGCTGGGCGATCTCCATCACCGGCGCCATGTCGGCCGAGAGCCCGAACATGTGCACGGGGATGATCCCCACCGTGCGCGGCGTGATGTACCGCTCGATCTGCGCGGGGTCGATGTTGAAGGTGCGCGGGTCGATGTCGACGAACACCGGCTTCGCGCCCATGTACTCCACGCAGTTGGCCGTGGCCACCCAGGTGAACGCCGGCACCAGCACCTCGTCCCCCGGCTTTACCCCGAGCGCCGCCATGGCGATGTGCAGCCCGGTGGTGCACGACGACACCGCCACCGCGTGCGGCGCCCGCGCCATGGCGGCGAAGCGGTCCTCGAACTCCTTCACGAAGCGGCCCTGCACCACCCACCCGGACTTGAGGGGCTCCTGGATGATGGCGAGGTCCGACTCGTCGAAAATGGCCCTGGTGATCGGGATCATGTGCTCCTGCCGATGGCGCCCGGGGGAAGCTGGCCGTCGAGAAAGGTGCGGCACCACCACTCGAAGCAGACCAGCGACCAGATCAGCAGGCGCCGGTTCTGCTGACCCGTAAAGTGCTCGTTCAACAGCGAGCGCACCGTGTCCGGCTGGACGTAGTCGTAGATGCGCGCCCGCCTGTCGTCGAAGAGGTTCTTGATGTACTCGATGCTCTCGCCCTTGAACCAGCTGGCGTCCGGGGCCGAGAAGCCCTGCTTGGCCCCGCCCGCGTAGCCGGGGGGCACGTACCGCTCCAGCGCGCGGCGCAGGATCAGCTTGCCGTCGCCCGTCTCGTTGTAGTACTGCTCCGTCTTGGGGCCGGGCGCGTTCTCGTTCAGCCGCACGATGTGGCTCAGGTTGCGCAGCTTGTAGCGCACCGGCACCCGTAGGGCGAAATCCACCAGGTCGTTGTCCAGGAACGGGACCCGCGTCTCCAGCCCGTGCGCCATGCTGAGCTTGTCCTCCACCACCAGCAGGCCGTGCAGGAAGGTCTTGATCTCGAAGTACAGCGACCGGTTGACGTAGTCCTCCGGCCCCGACACCGAGAACGCGTTGCCGTTCATGACCGAGCGGAAGACCCCCGACGTGGGATGGCCGTTCACCGCCGGGTGCAGCGCCGGCTGAAAGAAGCTCGGCTTGAGCGAGTCCGGGATCAGCCGCTGCCAGTACCGGTAGTACTTCTCCAGGTAGTGTTCGGCGTCGTCGTTCACCACCGCGCGGTAGTAGCGCCACGGGTACCCCGCGAACAGCTCGTCGCCCCCCGCGCCCGACATCACCACCTTCACGAAGCGCGAGGCCAGCCGCGACACGTAGAAATTGGGGTAGCTCTGCCCCACCCGCAGGTCTTCCAGGTGCCAGATCAGCTGCGGCATCACCCGCTCCATGTCGCCCGCCTTGAGCACCACCTCGTAGTGCTCCGTCTTGTAGGCGTTGGACAGGAACTCTGCCCGGGTGCGCTCGTCGAACGCCAGCTCCAGCCCCGACGCCGACGACAGGTCGAAGCCGCCGGTGAAGGTCTTCAGGTGGGGCAGGTTGCGCGCGGAGATGCAGGTCACGCTCCCCGAGTCGATCCCCCCGCTCAGGTACGATCCCACCTCCACGTCGGCCACCAGCTGGCGCTGCACGGCCTGCTCGAACAGGCGGTGCAGCTCCTCCACGCACTCCTCCTCGTCCAGCGACGGGTCTTCGCTGAAGTCGTAGTCCCAGTACCTGCGCGTCCGCAGCGTCTCCGGGTCACCCGCCCGCACCGACAGAATGGTGGCGGGGGGGAGGAGCTTCACCCCGTCGAACAGGGTGAGGTCGGAAAAGACGTTCTGGAACGAGAAGTACTCGTTCAGCGCCGGCACGCAGACCGAGGCGGACACCGCCGGGTGCTGCAGCAGCGCCTTGACCTCGCTGCCGAAGAGCAGGTGCGGTCCGCGGAACCAGTAGTACAGCGGCTTTACGCCGTAGCGGTCGCGCACCAGGAACAGCGTCCTGCGGCGCGCGTCCCAGAGGGCGAAGGCGAACATGCCGTTCAGCCGGTTCACGCACGCCTCGCCCCACTCGGCCCACGCCGCCAGCAGCACCTCGGTGTCGGTGCGCGACCGGAAGGCGTGGCCGCGCGCCTCCAGCTCCACCCGCAGGTTCTGGAAGTTGTAGATCTCGCCGTTGTACGTGAGCACCAGCGACCCGTCCGCGCTCTGCATGGGCTGGTGGCCCAGCGGCGACAGGTCGATGATGGACAGGCGGCGGTGTCCGAACCCCAGGCTGGAGTCGGTCCAGATGCCGTCGCCGTCGGGGCCGCGGTGGCGCACCGCGTCCGTCATGCGCTGCAGCACCGGGACGGAGACGGGGCTGCCGTCCAGGTTCAGGATGCCGGTGATTCCGCACATGGTACCGCCGGGGCCGTCAGGCCCGGCTGGCGCGCTCGGCGACCAGCTGGCGGTGGGCGTCGCGCCACTCGATGAGCTTCGCCAGCCCCTCGCGCAGCTCCACCGTGGTGCGGAACCCGATCTCGCGCTCCGCCTTCTCGGTGCTGCCGATGCGGTTGGTCACGAACGTTTTTCCCGCCGGCTCGTACTGGATGGACTGGTCCGAGCCCGTGAGCTCCAGCACCATCTCGGCCAGCTCGCGAAGCGAGGTGCGGGTGCCGCTCCCCACGTTGTAGAAGTGGTCGCTGGCGTCGCTCTTGAGCGCGCACACGTTTGCGCGCGCGCAGTCGGTCACGTAGATGAAGTCGTACGCCTGCGAGCCGTCGCCGTACAGCACCGGCGGCAGCCCCTGGTCCAGGCGGTCCAGCATCTTCATGATCACGGCGATGTAGGTGCCCTTGTAGTCCTGCCGGGCGCCGTACACGTTCATGTACCGCATCCCCACGTACGGCAGGCCGTAGCGGTCGTTGAAGGCGCGGCACATGGCCTCGCCCGCGATCTTGCTGGCGCCGTAGAAGGTGCGGTTGTTGAACGGGTGGTCCTCCGTCATGGGGATCTCCACCGCGTCACCGTACACCGACGCCGACGACGAGTACACCAGCCGCTCGATCGAGTGGTCGCGGCAGGCCTCGAGCACGTTGAAGGTGCCGCGTATGTTCACCTCGAAGGCGCTGCGGGGGTAGTCGTAGCACTGCAGCAGCCAGAGCGCCGCCAGGTGCACCACCATCTGGCTCTCCCCGACCGCCGCGGAGAGGATGTCGGTGTGCAGGATGTCGCCGCCCACCTCGAACACGCGCACGCGCGGGTCCGCCAGCGCCTGCTCCAGGTTGTCGCGCCCGCCGCGCGCGAAGTTGTCGTAGACGATGACCTGCCCAACGTCTTCCTTCAGCAGCTCGTCCACCACGTGCGAGCCGATGAAGCCCGCACCGCCGATCACCAGCACGTTCTTGCCGCGAATATCCGCCATTACCGGGAGCTCGTCAGATTTCAGGTGTCAAGCTGCAAAACGACCCGCGCGGCGATCTCCCCACCGATCGCGAGGGAGGCGGTCGCCGCCGGGCTGGGTGCGTTCAGAAGATACAGGGCATGCGGACGCTCGGCAAACGCAAAGTCTTCCACCAGCGTACCATCCGCGCGCATGGCCTGGGCGCGCACGCCCGCGCCGCCGGGGGCCAGGTCCGCCGCCCGGACCTCGGGCACCAGCCGCTGCAGCGAGCGCGCGAAGGCGCCGCGGCTGAAGGAGCGCCGCAGCTCCATGGCCGCCATCCGGGCGTGCCGGGCGGCAAAGCGCCACAGCCCCGGAAAGCGCAGCGTGTCGGCCAGGTCGCGCGCGTTCACCCGGCCGCGCCGGTACCCCTCGCGCGCCAGCGCCAGCACCGCGTTGGGCCCCGCCTCGATCCCGCCGCCGATGCGCCGCGTAAAGTGCACGCCCAGAAAGGGGAAGCGCGCGTCGGGAACCGGGTAGATCAGGTGGCGCACCAGGTGCTCGCGCTCCGGCTTCAGCACGTGGTACTCGCCCCGGAAGGGGACGATGCGCACGTCGGGCCGCTCCCCCGCCATGGCCATCAGCCGGTCGGCGTGCAGCCCCCCGCAGGTGACCAGGAAGTCGCCGCCGAAGTCGCCCGCGCGCGTCTCCGCCGTCCACCCGCTCCCGTTCCCGCCGCGCAGCCGCAGGACCTCGGCGCCGGTGACCACCCGCCCCCCCTCGTCCTGCACCAGTTTCGCGAGCACGCGGCAGACGGCGGGGTAGTCCACGATGCCCTCCTCGGGCACCCGCACCCCCGCCACGCCGGCCACGTGCGGCTCCACCTCGCGCATCCCCGCGGCGTCCAGCAGCTCCAGCCCGGCGAGGCCGTTCGCCCGGCCGCGTTCCAGCAGCGCCATCAGGGCGGGGCGCTCGGACTCGTCGGCGGCCACCACCAGCTTGCCGCAGCGCTCGTGCGGCACCCCGTGCGCCGCGCAGAACGCCACCATCTCGCGGATCCCCGCCACCGCCAGCCGCGCCTTGGCGGAGCCGGGCCTGTAGTACAGCCCCGCGTGCAGCACGCCGCTGTTGTTTCCCGACTGGTGGCGGCCCACGCCGGGCTCCTTCTCCAGGAGCACCACCTCGGTCCCGGGGCGCAGGCGCGCCAGCTTCCAGGCGGTGGCCAGCCCAACGATCCCCCCGCCCGCCACGAGCACCCGCCGAGCCGCCATCAGGCCCCCGCGCCCGATACGCGCCGCCGCCGCCGGCGGCCGGGGACCAGGTCGTCCTTGAGCTCGTCCCAGGCGGCGAAGAAGCGGGCGTTCCCCGGGTCCATCCTGGCGCGGGCCACGTAGTCGGCCACGAACGCGGCCATCACCCCGGCGATCAGCCCCAGCACCGCGCTCACCACCAGGTTTCGCAGGATCAGCACCCACCGCGGGTTGGACGACGGCTGCGCGCGGTCCAGCACACCCACGGCCGCCAGGTTCTCGTTGGCCTGGATCTGCGCCTCGGCCAGCGCGGCGGTCAGCGACACGTACACCTGCTCGGCCTTCTTGTACTCGCGCAGCAGCCGCGCCGAGTTCAGCATCAGGTCGGGCGATTCGCGCAACGAGGGAAAGAAGCCGCCGCCGGCGCCGCTCTCCAGCGACCGCATCTGCCGGCGCAGCCCCTCCAGCTGCGCGATCGCCGAACGCAACTCCGGGTGGTCCTCGGTGCGGGTGCGGCGCAGCTCCGCCACCTTCCCCTCCTGCTCCATGATGCGGGCCTGCAGCCCGCCGGCCACCTCCATGGTCTGCCGGGCCTGCTCGGTCACCTCGGGCGCGCGCCCCTGCCGCTGGTAGGCCGCCAGGCGCTCCTCGGCCTCTTCCAGGTTGGCCCGCGCGCCGGTGAGCTGCGATTCCACGAAGTCGCGGCGGTTGCGGGCGGACTGCGCGTTCACGTGCGCCGAGAGCTCGTTGATGAGCTCCGGGAACTTGTCGGCCATCAGCCGCGCCAGCTCCGGGTCGCGGTGGGCCACGGTGATGAGGATGGAGCCGTCGGAGTTGCTGCGCGTCTGCGTGCCGTCGTCCAGGATCTCGCGCACCGTCGCCTCGATCTCCGGCTGGTCCGGGCGCGCCCGCCGCACGGCGCTCACCATGGAATCCTGCAGGGCCACGCTCCCCAGGATCACGTCGATGAGCTTCTGGTTGGGGTCGGAGCCGAACAGCCCCAGCGTAGGCATGGCCAGCTGCGCCGGCAGTTGGGCGCTCAGCCCGGTGCGGCGGCCGCCCTGCAGCAGCACCAGCATGGTGCGCGCGGTGTAGCTCTGCGGCTGCGCCAGCGTCAGCCCGGCGCCCAGCAGCACGGCGGCCGCGACGATGCCCAGCACCAGCCGCCGGCGGCGCACCACCACCGCCAGGATGTCCAGGAGCCGCACCTCCTCTCCGGGCTGCGCCGGGGCCGTCCGCTCTTCCATCATGTATCCGCCATTCCTGGTGTCTTTCGCCGGCTCCGGGCGCTGCCGCCGTGCATTTCGGATCCCGCTGCCGCACGTCCGCCCCGCGTCGTGACCGGCGCCGCGGGAACCCTGAAATCTAGCCCGTGAAAGCGGTTGGACGCAACTCGGGGAACACGGGCTCCCCCGCCGCGCCGAACGCCAAATGTTTACCGGCGGGTGCTCGGCCGCGCGGGGGTGGCCTTCGCCGTGCCGCCCGGCCGGACGGGGCGGCGATCCGACGCGGAGAACGCGCGACGGGCCCGGGCCGGGACACCCTCCGCGGCCGTGCGCCGCGGGATCGGCCCTGTGTCGCCGGCGCCGCCGATCCGGCCGAAGCGCACTACGGGGCCGTCCCGTCCACCATGCGGATCACCCGGGCGGGGTTGCCGGCGACCACGGCGCCGGCGGGTACGTCCTTCCGCACCACGCTCCCCATCCCGACGATGCAGCCGTCGCCCAGGGTTACGCCGCCGACGACGCACGCGTTGGTCCCCAGGTAGCACGACGCCCCCACCTGCACGCCGCCGGACAGGCACACGCCGGAGGTGATGCAGGTGTAGTCACCCACATGGACGTCGTGGTTGATCACCGACGTCGCCAGCACGATCACGTGCCGGCCCACCCGCGCCCCCGAATGCACCGCCACGTGCGGAAACAGCACGGCCCCCGCGCCCACGCGGGCCCAGCGCGACACGCTGGCCAGCGGGTGGGCCAGGGTGGCGAAGCGCTCGTCCGGCACCCCCGCGCCGGCGATGATCCGCGCCTTGCGCATGAAGGTGCGCACCGAGCCGATCCCGTTGACGAACACGCAGTCGGCGTAGTCCGCGGCCGCGGAGAGCGGGCCCAGCACCGGCAGCCCGGCCACGGTGGTGCCGTGGCGCGCCGGCTCGTCGTCCAGCCAGCCGACGCACTCGTACAGGGGAGCCGGGCGCAACGCGTTCAGGTCCAGGACGACGTCGAGGATGTCGACGCAGTTGCCCCCCGTCCCCATCACGATCAGCCGGCGCGGCGGCGAACCCCGCCCCGCATCCGCACCCTGTTCGTCGCCGCCCGGAGCGCCGCTGACGATCTCCATCGCGCCCGCTCAGCCCGGCTCCGATTCCAGCCGCAGCGTCTCGCCCTGCAGCGAGTACGTCCGGCCGCACTCCGTGCACGCCCCGCCCGGCTCCTGCACCCGCAGCGTTGCGCCGCAGCGGCACGCCCAGCCGATGCGCCGCGCGGGAACGCCGCCCATCAGCGCGTAGTCGGGCACGTCCCTGGTCACCACCGCGCCGGCCGCCACGAACGCCCACTCCCCCACCGTCGCGCCGCAGACGATGGTCGCGTTGGCGCCGATGCTGGCACCGTACCGCACCCGCGTCTCCGCGTAGTCCGCCGAGGTGTTGCGCGGAAAGGCCGAGCGGGGGGTGCGCACGTTGGTGAACACCATGCTGGGGCCGCAGAACACGTAGTCCTCCAGCACCACCCCCTCGTACAGGGAGACGTTGTTCTGGATCTTGACGCCGTTCCCCACGGTGACGCGGGGCGCCACGAACACGTTCTGCCCCAGCGAGCACCGCTCCCCGATCCGCGAGCCGGACGAGACGTGGCTGAAGTGCCAGATCCTGGTCCCCGCGCCGATCTCCGCCCCCTCGTCGATCACTGCCGTCTCGTGGGCGAACCAGCCCTTCTCCTGCTCCGTCACGCTCATCGTCCACTTTCCCTGGCGCGTGTCCCTCGGCTCCGCGGCGCCCAGCTTCGCCGGGCATCGCCGTCGTGCCGCCTTCCAGCCGCCCCGGCAGTTTCGGGGGAGGGGGCCGGTGGTGCGGGCCCGGAGGGCGCCTGCTCCGGGCCCGCCGAACCGGCGACGGGGTCCCTCCCCCAGGCCCTCCCCGCTCGTTCCCAGCGGAGAGGAGAGAATTCGATCGCGTGCGGGAGGGTGGTTTTCCCATCTCCCTTCCCCCACGCAGTTTGTGGGGGAAGGGCCGGGGCTGGGGGGCGACCGGCCCCGCTGCACGCCCTCCACTCCGCGCGCCCCCCGCCCCTCCGGTGCGCGGCAGGACCGGCGTCCGGCGGAGTGCGGCGTCAGTAATCCAGCGGCAGTGAGATGGTGCGCCCGTCGCGCGCCGACAGGTAGATCCCCACCAGCAGCTCCAGCGAGCGCAGCCCCTCGCGGCCATCCGTCTCGGGCTGCGCCTGCCCCCGCAGGGTGCCGATCACGTTCTCGTAGTAGCGCGGATGGCCGAAGCCGTACACCGAGGTCGTCGCGTAGCTCGCCTCGCGCACCCGCTCGTCGTCCTGGTGCGGCTCGGCGAACTCCCAGCGCTCGATCTCGTTGATGGCCACGCCCCCCAGCCGCACCGTCCCCTTCTCGCCGATGACGGTGATGGAGCCCTCCATGTTCCTGGGGTAGGTGAGCATGGTCGTGTTCAGCGACCCCAGCGCGCCGGAGCGCCAGCGGACGTTGACCACTCCCGTGTCCTCGACCTGGATGTTGCGCGCCAGCGTCGCGGTAAAGGCGCTGATGCTCTCGACGGGGCCGATCAGCCAGTCCAGCAGGTCCACGTAGTGGCTGGCCTGGTTCATCAGCGCGCCGCCGTCGAACTCCCACGTGCCCCGCCACCGCGCGCTGTCGTAGTACGACTGCGGGCGGTTCCAGAACACGTTCACGTTGACCATGTAGATGCGCCCGAAGCGCCCGGCGTCGATGGCGCGCTTGAGCAGCTGCACGGTGGCGTTCTGCCGGTTCTGCTTGACGACGAACAGCCGCACCGCGGCCGCGTCGCACGCCTGCACCAGCCGCTTGCCGTCCTGCCAGCGGGTGGCCATCGGCTTTTCGGTGATCACGTGCCGCCCGGACTGCGCCACCAGGATCCCCTGCTCGGCGTGCAATCCGCTGGGGGTGCACAGCACCACCGCGTCCGCGTCCGACTCCGCCAGCAGCGTCTCGACGCGCCGAAAGGGGCGCGCCCCGGAGCGCTCGGCCGCGGCGCACAGGGCGGCGGCGTCCACGTCGCACACCGCCACCACCTCGGCGTGCTCGCCGTGCTTCGCCAGCGCTTCCAGGTGCTTCTCCGAGATCCGCCCGCATCCCACCACCGCGAAGCGGATCGGCCGCCCGGTGATGGCGCCGTCCCCCTGCTGCATCGCCGCCACTCAGCCCTCCACGCCGTAGAAGGCCTCGATCGCCCGCGCCACGCGCTCCCGCTCCTCCGCCGCCAGCTCCGGGTAGACGGGGATGCTGATCACCTCCGCCGCCGCCCGCTCCGACTCCGGAAAGTCGCCGGCGGAGTAGCCCAGGTAGGCGAAGCACGGCTGCAGGTGCAGCGGGACGGGATAATAGACCGCGCAGCCGATCCCCTGCGCCTGCAGGTGCTCGCGCAGCGGGTCGCGGTCGCGCACGCGCAGCGTGTACTGGTTGTAGACGGACTCGTTCCCCTGGGGAATCAGCGGCCGGCGCAGGATGCCGGCGTCCTCGAGGCGGGCGAAGCGCGCGTCGTACCACGCCGCATTCGCCCGGCGCGCGGCGCTCCACCGGTCCAGGTAGGGCAGCTTGGCAAGAAGGATCGCCGCCTGCAGGGTGTCCAGGCGCGAGTTGAAGCCCACCTCGTCGTGGTGGTACATCTTCACTCCGCCGTGGGTGCGCAGGCGGCGGATGCGCGCCGCGCAGGCGTCGTCGTCCGTGACCAGCATTCCGCCGTCGCCGTACCCGCCCAGGTTCTTGGAGGGGAAGAAGGAGAACGTGGTCGCGTCGCCCAGCTGCCCCGTCGCCTTCCACGCGCCGTCCACCACCTGCCGCGCGCCGATGGACTGTGCCGAGTCTTCCAGCAGGAACACGCCGTGCCGCCGCGCGGTCTCGCGCAGCGGCGCCATCTGCGCCATCAGCCCGAACAGGTGCACGGGTACGATGGCACGCGTCCGCGGCGTCACCGCGCGCTCCACCGCCGCCGGGTCCAGGTTCATGGTCACCGGGTCGATGTCGGCGAAGACGGCGCGCCCCCCCGCGTTGTGGATGGTCCCCGCGGTGGCGAAGAAGGTGAACGGCGTGGTGATCACCTCGTCGCCGGGCTGCAGGTCGAGCGCGCGCAGCGCCAGCAGCAGCGCGTCCGTCCCCGATGCCAGCCCCACGGCGTGCTTGACCCCGGCGTACGCCGCCACCGCCGCCTCGAACTCCTGCACGATCGGCCCCAGGATGAAGCTCTGCTCGCGCAGCACCCGGTCGATCTGTATGCGCACGTCGGCTTCCACCTGCTCGAACTGGCGCTTCAAATCCAGCAATGCAACGGACACCCGCTCACCTCTCGTTCGGTTTTTCGCCATTGAACCCGCCGTCGAGCGCGCCGGCGGGCGCCGCCGCGACGCTCCCCCGCCTTGCCGTCCCACCCGTCCAGCGCTCCGGCAGCTCGAAACCAGCCAGGAACGCGTCCGGCATGCGGACGCCGTAGCGCTGCCGGTGTCGCACCGGCACGGGCCGGTGCCCCGCCCGCCGCAGGGAAGCAAGAACGGGCGCGACCTTCATGAAATTAGGCCACGCCCCCGCCACCAGGATGACCCTCATGCCGCCGGGCCCTAAGCCGCGGCGTCAGTCCGCCGCGGCATCCGAGATCACCAGGCGCGGCACCGCCACCGGGGCGGGGCGCCGCGACAGCCCCACCACGTGGTGCAGCGGATCGCGCATCACCCCGCGCGTGTCCACCACCAGCCGCGCCTTCTGGGCCACGCGGGCGTAGTCCACCTCGCTGTGGTCCGTCACCACCACCACCACGTCCGAGTCGGCCAGCGCCGCGTCGGTCAGCGGCACGCTGCGCAGGGGGAGGTCGTGCACCGGCGTGTGGCCGTCGTCCTTGATGACGGGGCAGAAGGGGTCGTGGTACTCCACCAGCGCGCCCTTCTCCTGCAGCAGACGGATCACGTCCAGGGCCGGGCTCTCGCGCAGGTCGTCGATGTCCTTTTTGTACGCCACCCCCAGCACCAGCACGCGGCTTCCCTTTACCGACCGGCCCACGTCGTTCAGGCAGTCGGCCACCTTTCGCACCACGAACGCCGGCATCTCGCCGTTGATCTCGCTGGCCAGCTCGATCATCCGCGTCTTGAACGCCAGCGTCCGCATCTTCCACTGCAGGTAGTGCGGGTCCAGCGGAATGCAGTGCCCCCCCAGCCCCGGGCCCGGGGTGAACTTCATGAAGCCGAACGGCTTGGTGGCCGCCGCCTCGATCACCTCCCACACGTCCACGCCCAGCTTGTCGCACGCCTGCGCCAGCTCGTTGGCCAGGGCGATGTTGATCATCCGGAAGGTGTTCTCGTACACCTT
>JAHWJJ010000048.1 GCA_019348475.1 Gemmatimonadota bacterium
GGCAGCTCGCCGGCGCCGGCGTCGTGGTCGCCCTCGGGGGAAAGACGACGCGGTCGCCGGGCCTGAGCACCACCGGCTGCGGCAGCACGCCCACGCGGATCTTGGGGCCCTGCAGGTCTCCCAGCACCGCGATTGGGCGCCCGACGCGCGTGGAGGCCTCGCGCACGTTGCGGATGGTTTCCGCGTGGCGCGGAAGGTCGCCGTGCGAAAAGTTGATGCGGGCCACGTCCATCCCGGCCGCGATGAGCGACTCGATGCGCTCCGGCGACCAGCTGGCGGGGCCCAGCGTGCAAACGATCTTGGTGCGTCTCTGCATCGGTTCGACGGACGTCCGTTTTCTGGCCCCGCGGCGGCAAGGACCGGACCGCGGACCCTGCCCATGCGTTCGCGTGAGCCCGACAACTTGCCACCTCCACGCCGCCACGCAAGGGCACGGCCGGGCGTGCGGCACGATTTCGTCAGGATCGCTGACAAAAACAGACTCTTCCCTCGATTCGCTCCAGGCCAACCTCACGTGGCCGTGGGCGAGCGCTACGCTGGTGTGGAGCGAATGCGGGTGACGGCTTCCACCAGCGCGGGGAGCACCTCGCCGGACGGGCCCTGCAGAAAGACGTCCGCCGCGTGCGTCAGCTCCGAGGGGGTGGGATTGACCTCGATGACGCGGGCGCCGTGGCGGCGCGCCACCAGCGGCAGCTCGGCGGCGGGCCACACCGTGCCGGAGGTGCCGATCAGGAGCATGGCGTCGCATCGTTCGGCCAGCGACCACGCGCGCTCCACCGCCTTCTCCGGCAGCATCTCACCGAACCACACCACGTCCGGGCGCAGCGGCGACCCGCACCGGGGGCACGGCGGCGGATCCTGCTCGTCCGCGTACGGGGGCAGGGCGCCCTCGTACGCGTGCCCGCGGTCCAGGCACTTTACCCGCTGGATGTTGCCGTGCAGTTCCACCACGTCCGCCGATCCCGCCCGGGCGTGCAGCCCGTCGATGTTCTGTGTGACGACGGTGAGGCGGGGCACCTGCTCGGCCAGCCGCACCAGCGCGACGTGGCCGGGGTTGGGGCGCGCCTGGGCGATGCGCTCGCGCCGCCACGCGTACCAGCTCCACACGCGGCGCGGGTCCGCGCGAAAGCCGGCTTCGGTGGCCAGCTCCTGCGGGTCGTAGTTGGCCCAGAGGCCTTCCATGGCATCGCGGAAGGTGGGGATGCCGCTCTCCTTCGACATTCCCGCCCCGCTGCTGACGACGACGCGGTACGCGCCCGCCAGGATCCGCGCCGCGCGCTCCATCCCCTCCACGGTCATGCGCCCTCCCCGCGCCCGTTCACCCGTTCACCCGTTCACCCGTTCACCCCTTCACCCTTTCACCCTTTCACCCTTTCACCCTTTCACCCTTTCACCCGGCCCGCTGCACCGCCTCGCCGCCGACCATCGTCAGCAGGCAGCGCATCTCGCGAAGGGCATCGGGCCCGCAGTCGAGAGGATCCAGGTCCCAGGCGGCCAGGTCGGCGTCGTAGCCGGGGAGCAGGCGGCCGCGGCGGTGCTCCAGGCCGGCGGCGGCGGCGGGGCCCTCGGTGTACGCGCGCAGCGCCTGCTCCGGGGTGACGGCGTTCTGCATCCACCATCCTTCCGCGGGCGCGCCGTCCCACCCCACGCGGCGAACGGCGGCGAACAGCCCCAGCCGCGGATCGCACGTCTCCACCGGCACGTCGCTGCCGAACGCGAGCGTCATCCCCGCGCGCAGCAGGGGCGCGAACGGGTAGGCGCCGCGCGAGCGCTCGTGCCCCCAGTTGCGTTCCGCGGCGGGGATGTCGGTCATCACGTGCACCGGCTGCACGGACCCGATTACGCCCGAGCGGCCGGCGCGCTCCCACAGGTCGGGCGGGCACAGCTGCACGTGCTCGATGCGGTGCGGCATCGCCCGCGGCCGAGGCGCCGCGCCCAGCACGCCGATCGCCAGCTCCACCGCGGCGTCGCCGATGGCGTGCACGGTGGAGGCGATCCCCGCGGCGGCGGCGCGGCGCACGTTCTCCCGAAAGTCGTCCGGCTCCAGCGTGCGGATCCCCACGTCGTCCGCGGCGCCGCCCTCGTACGGCTGCCGCATCCACGCGGTGCGCGAGCCCAGCGCGCCATCCATGAACATCTTGACGCCGCCGATCCGCAGCCACTCGCTCCAGAAGCCGCTGCGCAGTCCCACCGCGATCGCGTGGTCCAGGCGGGGGAGGGGGATGGACTGCAGCACGCGCAGCCGCAGCAGGTCGTCCTGCTCCATGGCCGCGAAGTCCTCCAGCCCGGTCACCTCCACCGAGTGCACGGCGGTGAGCCCCAGCCGGTGCGCCTCCGCCTGCGCCTCCAGCAGCGCCGCGCGCACCTCCTGCGCCGACTCCGCGGGCAGGTGCCGCTCCACCAGCCGCACCGCGGTCTCCAGCAGCACGCCGCTCGGCTCGCCCCGCGCGTCGCGGACGATCTCGCCGCCCGCCGGGTCCGGCGTGTCGCGGGTGATCCCGGCGCGGCGGAGTGCCTCCGTGTTCACCCACGCGGCGTGAATGTCGTGGCTCAGCAGGAACACGGGGCGCTCCGGGCAGACGCGGTCCAGCGGCTCCCTGGTCGGAAGGCCGCCCCAGCGGTGGCGGTCCCACCCCAGGCCGCGCACCCACCCCTCGTCCATCCGCGACGCCGCGGCGACCGCGGCCACGCCCTCGGCCAGGGTGCGCGCGGCGTTCAGGTCCACGCGGCGCCGCGCGAGCGCCCACGTGGTCAGGTGCACGTGCGCGTCCGTGAGCCCCGGCGTCACGACGGCGTCCACGTGCTCCGTCCGCGCGCCGGGAAGGGCCGCCGCCCGCACCTCGTCCGCGGTCCCCGCCGCCGCGATGCGTCCGCCGCGGATGAGCAGCGCCTGCACGGGCGGACGGTCGCCCAGCACGTGGATGCGGCGGGCGGTCAGCACCAGGTCGGGCGCGGGTTCGTTCGGCATGCGGATCGGGATCGGTGGATGCGGATTCGTTTTGGACGCGGAAGATGCAGTGGGAGGGCGGAGCCGGCAACGGAGGCGAGTGCCCGGGGATGGCGGATGTTCTGCAAACTGCCGGGGGAGGTGGGGGTCGGGGCGGCATCCCGACAGTTCGGGAGGGGTGGTGCGAGGGCCGGCCGCCCCGCCATACCCGGCCCTTCCCCCACAAACTCCGCGGGGGAAAGGAGATGGAGACGCAGTCCCCGGCACGAGTTCGAATTCTCCCCTTTCTACCGCGCAGCGGGGGAGAGGGGCCGGGGGAGAGGGGGCCTCCGCGGGCGGCAGGATGCTCGCCAGCATGCACGAGCGCGGCGCCCGAGTCGGCTGCACGGGTGAGATCGCGCGGTGCAGTCGGTGGTGCGCGGACCGGCCGCCCCCCATCCCCGGCCCTTCCCCCACAAACTGCGTGGGGGAAGGGAGATGGAGACGCAGTCCGCGGCACGAGTTCGAAGTTCTCCCCTTTCTCCCGCGCAGCGGGGAGAGGGGCCGGGGGAGAGGGGGCCTCGGCGGGCGGCAGGATGCCCGCCAGCATGCACGAGCGCGGCGCCGCACCCGGGGGCGCCCGGTGTGGGCGGTCCACGGGACCGGAGCCCGAGGCTGGGCTCTCGCATCCGCCTGAACGAGCCTGGACCTTGCGACTGCGGGGCCGTACGGCGATTTTGCCGGCTTCCTGTACGGCGAAAGCATGGATTACGAATACATCGAGCGCGCCGACCGGCTCGCATCGCTGGTGGACGAGCTGCGGGGGGAGACGCTGCTGGGGGTGGACACCGAGGCCGCGGGTTACCACCGCTACTTCGACCGCCTGAGCCTGGTGCAGCTCTCCTCGCGCACGCGCAACTATCTGGTGGACCCGTTCTCGGCGGGGGACCTGTCCACGCTGGGCGCGCTGTTCGCGGACCCCGGCGTGGAAAAGATCTTCCACGACGCCGACTACGACGTCCGCATCCTGGACCGCGACGCGGGGCTGCGCATCAGCGGCCTGTTCGACACGCAGATCGCGGCGGCGTTCCTGGGCGAGCGGCAGCTGGGGCTGGGGAACATCATCGAGAAGTACCTGGGCCTGAAGCTGCCCAAGGAGTTCCAGCGCGCCGACTGGGCCGAGCGCCCGCTCAGCGCGGGGATGAAGGAGTACGCCGCCACCGACACCGCCCACCTCCCGGACCTGCGCGACCGGCTGAAGGAGGAACTGGAGCGCAAGGGGCGGCTGCAGTGGGCCGAAGAGGAGTTCCGGCGCCGCGAGCAGACGCGTTGGACGGAATCCGAGGACACGCGCGAGGCGTTCATGCGGATGAAGGGTGCGCGCGACCTCACGCCGCGCGGCCTGGGGATCCTGCGCGAGCTGCACGAGTGGCGCGAGGGCGTGGCGCGTGAGCGCGACCAGGCCACCTTCCGCATCCTGGGCAACCAGGCGCTGCTGGAGATGAGCGCGTCGCCCCCCGGCGACGGACGCGACCTGCCGCGCGTGACCGGCCTGTCCGAGGGCATGGCGCAGCGGCGCGGGCGCGAGATCATGGCCGCCATCCGCCGGGGGCTGGAGGTGCCCGAGGACGAGCTCCCCCGCTGGCCCCGCTCGCCGCGCTGGGAGCGGGACGTGGAGCTGGAGGCGCGGGTGGAGGCGCTCAAGGACGCGCGCACCCGTGCGGCCAACCAGCTGGAGCTGGACCCCGGCTTCCTGATCTCGCGCGCCACGCTGGAGGAGATCGGCAAGGCGCAGCCGGCTACGCTGGAGGAGCTGGAGGCGGTGCCCGGGGTGCGGCGCTGGCAGGTGGAAGCCGCGGGCGAGGCGCTGCTGAAGGCGGCCCGGGGGGGGTAGGGAACAGGGAATACGGAATAGGGAATAGGGAATAGGGAATAGGGAATAGGGAATAGGGAATAGCGGGCACGGCCCGGGGCCGCGGACTCACTGCTCATCATCGAAAGACCGCGCCGATCACGCGCGGCGAGGACTGGAGGATACGGGAGAAGATGCGCACCATCACCGACGACCACGGCCGCACGTGGGAGGCCGTCGCCATCCCCACGAAGGTGGCGCACCTGCGCGACGGCGCGCAACTCGGCTTTCACCCCGCGGGCGACGCGGCGGCCACCGTCACGGCGCCCATCGACTTCAACAGCATGGACGCCGCCGCGTTCGCCATCCGCACCATGAGCGAGAAGGAGCTGCGCCGCCGGCTGGAGTTGGCGAAGACGGCCGCGGGCGTACCGTGAACGGGTGGGGATAGGTTTCTCCCGGCGCGTCCAGGCAGACAGGAACGCCTCACTATCGAGCGAAGACGAAGAGCCGCGGAAGAGGATCTCCTCTCCGCGGCTCTGCGTCTTCGGCGCGGGCGGTTGCGGCGGCGGAGCCACCGCACGTCCGGGTAGATTCGTTCACCGCCGCGGGCGCACCAGCCGGCCGTCCATCACGTCGATCACGGCCTGGGACGGACCGCGCTCGCGCTGCAGGCGCTCGGCCACCTGCTCGGCCTGGCGCATGGCGCGGATCACGTTTCCGCCCAGCACCTTGCGCACGTCGTCGTCGCTGTAGCCGCGGCGCAGCAGTTCGGCCGTAAGGTGCGGAAACCGCGAAACGTCCTCCATCCCCACCGGCAGCGAGGTCACGCCGTCGTAGTCGGAGCCCAGCCCCACGTGGTCGATCCCCGCCACCCGCACCACGTGGTCCACGTGGTCCGCCAGCGTGGCGGTGGTCCCGCGCGGGACGGGGTTGGCGCGGCGCCACGCGTCGTACGCCCGCTGGGCGGCCTGCGGGTCGCCCGGGTGCTGCTCGCGAAAGCGGCGCTGCACGTCGAACATCCCCCGCATCTGCCGCGCGGCCGTGGGCTCCACGAAGCCGGAGTAGAAGTTGATCATCACCACGCCCCCGTTCTGCTTCAGCATCGCGAGCACGTCGTCGGGGACGTTGCGGGGGTGGTCCGCCAGCGCCCGCGCGGACGAGTGGGAAAAGATGACGGGCGCCGCGGAGACCGCGATGGCGTCCTTCATGGTCTCGTCCGACACGTGCGACAGGTCCACCAGCATCCCCAGCCGGTTCATCTCCCGCACCACCTCTTCGCCGAAGCGCGTCAGGCCGCCGTGGCGCGCGGTGTCCGTGGCCGCATCCGCCCAGTCCAGCGTGTTGGCGTGCGTCAGCGTCATGTAGCGCACGCCCAGCTCGTGGAACTGGCGCAGCACGTCCAGCGAGTTCTCGATGGCGTGCCCCCCCTCGATCCCGATGAGCGACGCCACCTTTCCCGCGCGGTGGATGCGCACCACGTCGTCCGCGGTGCGTGCGAGCTCCAGGTGGGGCGACGCGTCCGTCATCCGCTTGATCAGGCCGATCTGCGCCAGCGCGAACGCGGCCGCGCCCCTGCCGATGCGGTCCACGGGGACGTAGGCGGCCCAGAACACCCCGCCCACGCCGCCGGCCCGCAGGCGCGGCACGTCCGTGTGCAGCTGCGGGAGGCTGCCGTTGGGATCGATCACCGACAGGTCGCCCTGCGCCTTTTCGCGGATCTCCCAGGGGAGGTCGTTGTGCCCGTCCACCAGCGGCGCGCTGGCGTGAATGCGGCGCGCGCGCTCCAGCAGCGCGTCGTCCTGTGCGGCGGCGGGGTGCCACGCGGCAAGGGCCGCCGGCAGCGCGGCGGCCACGATGATCCGGTGCTTCATTCGCTCGTGTGTCCGGCAGAGGGGAGGCGTCACCGCGGCACCATGCGGAGGAAGACGGCGGCCGTGCGCAGCGCCAGCGTCTCGGAGCGGCCCACCCACTCCACCTCGGCCACCACGCGGCGCCGTTCCACGAAGTTGTCGTTCACCACCGGCGCGGCGGCGAACTCCTCCGCGCGCTCCGGTGGCACCAGCAGCAGCAGGTCCTCGCGGCGGGGCTCGCCGGAAGGGCCCCACTTGCACACGGCCGCGGGGACCTTCCCCTCCTGGATGAGCGAGGCCACGGATTGGGGCGCCCGGTGGCCCGCCACGATGGTAAAGCTCTGCGGCGCGGCGCAGAACAGCTCCGTCCGCACCACCTTCCCCACCGCCGCCTCGCCCTCCACCACCAGGCGCTCGAAGCCGGCGGTGCCGTACGCGTTTTCGGGCCCGGCGGCCGTGGCCTGCGGATTGGCCGGCGCGACCTCGGTGGCGCCGTCCGACGTGCGCTCCACCAGCGTCTCGTCGTCGGGGGCGACGGGCTCGTCGCTCCCCATCCCGTTCAGCAGCAGCACCAGGGCCAGCGTGCCCACCACCCCGTACGCGACGAGCGCCCACGGCCTGCGCCAGGGCGGCGGGGGCGCACGGCGCTCCACCCGCCTGCGTTCGTTGCCGCGGCGGTCGCCCGCGCGTGGCGCGTGCTGCGCTCCCTCGTCCGTCTCCTGCGACATGCGTTGCCCGTTGATGTGTGGATCGGCAGAATCGCCCGGTTCGTTGGATGCGGCGCGCGTGGGCGTGGTTGCGTTCCGCGCGACATGCGGGGTTCAGCACGTATCTCCGGCTCCGCGCCGCGCCCCCCTCCGCTCGCTCAGGCTCGCACCTCCCCCAAAAACCCTGGGGGAGGTTGAAGTGCGTTTTCATCCCCGCACCGTGCGCGCAGCGCCGGATGACTCAGGATGACTGGATCGAAGGCGTACTCTTCACCCTGCCGGCGAACGGGCCGGCAGGGTGAGGCGGAACGTGGTGCCGACGCCGGCGGTGGAGCTGAGGTCCAGCGATCCCCCCAGGAGCGCCGCAAGGCGCCGGGAGATCGGCAGGCCCAGGCCGGTGCCCTCGCGCACGGAAGCCAGGTTGTCGCCCCGGCCCAGCTGCACGAACTCGTCCCAGATGCGCGCCTGGTCCTCCTCCGGAATCCCAGGGCCGCCGTCCGTCACCTCCATCACCACTCCCCCCTCGCGACCGGGCGACAGGTGCACCCAGACGGGCGACCCCGCGCCGAACTTGATGGCGTTGGAAACCAGGTTCATCAGGATCTGCCGCAGCCGCCGGGGGTCCGTGCGGATGGCGGGAACGTCGCCGTGCGCGATGAGCCGCAGCTCCGTGCCCGTCCCCTCCGCCAGCGGCCCCAGCGTCTCGAACAGCTCCTGCACCAGCTCCGCCGCGCGCACCTCGTCCAGCTGTACCTCGGGCCGGCCGCTTTCCAGGCGCGAAAGGTCGAGCACGTCGTTCACCAGCTCGCGCAGGTGGCGCGCGGCGCGCTGCGAGCGCTCCACCGCCAGCTCCTGCTGTTCGGTCAACGTGCCGTAGGCCTCGGCCAGCAGCAGGTCGTTGTAGCCCATCACCGCGTTGATGGGCGTCCGCAGCTCGTGGCTCATGGCCGCGTAGAAGCGGTTGCGGGCGCCCAGCGCGATCTGCAGCTCGCGGCTGCGGCGCTCCAGCTGGTGGTTGGCGCTCAGCAGGTGTTCCTGGCCGGCGTGCAGCGCCTCCGTCATCGCCATGAGCTCCTGGTTCTGCGCCTGCACCTCCTCGTTCTGCCCCTGCAGCTGGCGCGACAGCCGCTCGTTCTCGCGAAACTCGCGCTCCAGCTCGTCCAGCGCGCGCGCCAGCCGGGCCTTTTCCTTCGCCAGCTGCCGCTGCGCGTTGGCCTGCTCGGTGTTGGCGGAGGCCAGCTCCTCCAGCATCTGGTCGAAGCGGGGATCGCGGGGCGCTTCCACCAGCCAGATCCGCCCCCCCTCGTCGTCGCAGACGGGGTAGAAGGAGTGGGGATGCAGGGCGTCGCGCCCCTCCAGCATCAGCTCCCACGCCGCGCCGCAGCCGTCCGCGTCCGCCGCCTCCGCGCCGGCGGTGAACGGGGCGCGCGCCAGGATCGTCTCCAGCTTGCGGCGCGACGGGGCGTCCAGCACGGCGGCCAGCGGGCCGCCGACCACCTGGCGCTCCAGCGCGCGCTCCAGCCTGCCGTTGGACTCCAGCACCGTGCCGTCGCGCGACAGCTCCAGCACGAAGCCGGGAAAGCCGCGCAGCAGCGGGTGCACGCCGAGAGCCGCCACGTCCTTCATCCGCCGAACCTTTCCTTCAGTCGCTCGGCCACTTCCACGGCGTCCTTCGCCGTAAGGTCCGCGCCCACCCGCTCCGCCAGCGCCGGGTCCGCCGCGAAGGCGCGCCCCCCGACGGCGATCACGGGCCCGCGTTCCGGCAGCGCCGACCGGATGGCGTCCACCGCCTGGCGCACGCGCGACAGGTGGGGAGTGATGGCGGCGGAAAGCGCCACCACCTCCGGCCGCCGATCCACCACCATCCGCACCAGGTCCTCCACGGGGACGGAGGCGCCCAGGAAGACGGTGTCCCACCCTTCCAGCTCCAGCAGGTCGCAGATCATCCGCAGCCCCAGCTCGTGCCGCTCGTCCTCGGCGCAGGCGGCGATCAGCAGGGGTCCGGCCTCCGTGCGCCCGCCGAACAGCCGCTCGTACAGCCGCGACATGGCCAGCTGCGTGATGGCCGTGGCCAGGTGCTCGTCCGCGACGCTGATCCGGTTCTCCTGCCACAGCCGGCCGATCTCGTGCATCGCCGGCTGGAACACCTGCAGGTAGAGCGTGCGCACCGGCATCCCCTGCCCCAGCGCGTCGTCCACCGCGGCCAGCGCATCGCGGCGGCTCCCCGCGCGAAGCGCGGCCAGGTAGCGGGCCCGCGCCGGGTCCGGCGTCATCCGCCGCTCTCGCGCAGCGCCGTCACCCCCGCCTCCAGGCAGGCGGAGACGGCCGCGGCCTGGTCCCCGGGCAGCCGCGCCGCCACCTCCGACGCCATCAGCTCCAGGCACCGCGCCAGCTCGCCGGTGGGCACGCCGCGCGAGCGGAGCAGGCCGTCCGCCCACAGCGTGTAGCGGACGAACATCGCCGGGTCGTCCAGCTCCACGGCGGGCGCCAGGTACTCCACGTGGTAGCCCAGGTCCTGCAGGCACTTGAGCCGGCCGCGCTCGCCGTACCGCTCCACCAGCCAGGGCATTTCCGCATAGAGCAGCCCGGTGACGGAGCGGGCGACGGCCTCCTTCTGCTCCAGCAGCGCCGCGGCGGCCCCCGCCCCGGTGCTCAGGGCAGCCATTCCGGCTGCAGCCGCGAGTCCATCAGCACCTCGAAGGCCTCGTGCCGCACCGTGGTGCGGGCCATGATCTCCCCCGGCTCGCGCCCGTGCGACGCGGCGTGCTCCGCGCTCCCCATGTAGCGGCGGAAGGCCTCGCGGCTTTCCCACGCGGTCAGGAACGTGTGCGTGGCCCCCCCCGCCTGCGGCCGCAGCAGCTGCAGGTACAGAAAGCCGGGAAACCCGTCCACCAGCCGCGAGCGTTCGCGAAAGTGGCGCTCCAGCTCGGGCCCGTCGGCCTCGGGCACGGTCAGGTGGGAGATGAATACGAACATCGGCTCGCTTGCACGCACTTCGCTGGCAATTCAGCACAAATAAGCGCATGGCGGCGCCCTTGGCAAGGAACCCCGGCGCCGCCGCGCGCTCCCTCATCCGTCCGCCCGCGGCGCGCCCTGCCAGAAGAAGAACGCCAGCGCGCAGACGGTGGTGGCGGAGTCGATCTCCCCCTGGGCCACCATGCGCCGCACGTCGGCCAGGGGAACGCAGCGCACGCGGGTGTCTTCGGCGTCGTCCAGCTCCTTGTCGCCGGCGCGGTGCACGCCGCGGACCACCACGGCGTGGACGCGCGTGTTCTGCCACGACGGGTTGAGCACGGCGGTGCCGATGCACGCGGGCTCGCCGCCGGCGTACCCGGTCTCTTCGCGCAGTTCGCGGGGGCCGGCCTCTTCCGGCCGCTCGCCCTCGTCCACCACGCCGGCGGGGAGTTCCAGCGTCACCCGCTGAACCGGATGCCGCCACTGCTCCACCATCACCAGGCGCTCGTCCGGGGTGATGGCGATCACGGCCACCCCGTCCGGCGCGCAGGCCAGGTTGAACTCGTGCACGGCGCCGTCGTCGGGCGAGCGGGCGTGCAGCGTCCGCACCCGAAACATGTCGAAGTTGCCCCGGTCCTCCTCGCGCACCACCTCCCACGGCCGCGGCCGCCGCTCCTTCCCCATCCGCCCCTCCCTGCGGTTCCCCGGTCCGTGTCGATACGACGCAATGCGTTGCAGGGCATATTGTTTGCCACTGTATCGGGGCGCCCGCTTCCGGGCCAAGCAGACCCGAAAAGGGAGGGAACGATGGCGGACGACGCGACCGGCAAGGCCACCCACCTGGGCGGCAAGCTCAAGGAAGGGCTCGGCGACCTTCTGGGCGACCGGCACCTGAAGACGGAGGGGCGGCTGGAGCAGGATGAGGGCGTGGCGGAGCAGGACGCCGCCCGCGCCCAGCGCGAGCTGCAGGAGGCCAAACTGCGCCGCGCAGCCGCGGAGCGCGCCCAGCGCAATACGGGGCTCTGACCGGCCGGACCGCTGAACGAACGCGCCCGCCCTCGCCGGACCTACCGGCGAGGGCGGGTGTTTTCGCGAACTCAAAACGAAGTTCTGGCACCAGCTTCCACTGCTGACCGGGTTCGGTGAAATCCGGTACGAGCCGGGCTTGTCCACTCCGCTGTCCAGCATCCAGCCGGGGCGGCCTCTTACGGATCGCAATCGGGTGGATGACGTGCCCCGGCCCGGCCCCCGCCGCGCCACCGTTGATCCCTTCCGACCCGAAAAAATGCGGATCCCGTCCCCTCGCCGGCAGCGTCCCCTCTACCAGGGGACGCCTGCATCCTGCCGATCCCATCCGGTCCGCGTCCGGCCGTCGCACCCGCGTGGATCCAGCACTGCCGCCTCCCGCTGACGGGCTGTATCGCGGCCGCTCGCGCAGGACGGGCTCTCCGGCGCGGACTCCAGGACGAGGATGGCCGCGCCCGCCCCGCCGTGCCCTGCCTTCCGTCCGCGGCCGTTTCGAGTGCAGAGGTCCGGCGGCGCTCCCGGCGTGGCGGCACCCGGCGCACTCCATGCATCCGGAGACGCGCGGAACGGGACCGAAGCGGACGTAACCGGGAGATTTGCCGATGCACAGGGTGCGCGTGGTGCGGTCGTTCTACGACCAGTCGGAGCCGTTCGTGGGCAGGGTGGGCGAAGTGATCGGCCACTGGGGCGCCGACAACAATCAGGAGGGGCGCGACGGCTTCATGGTGCAGTTCGAAGACGGCACCGTGGTCGGCTTCTCGGAAAACGAGGTGGAAGACGCGTCCGAGGACCAGCCCGTCGCCGGCGGCGGCGAGGCGGCGGAGACGGTGTAAGGAAGGTGTGGCGGACGGGGACGGCAGGGGCGGCGGCCCGGGAGAGCGACCCGGCCCGGCGGACCGTGGTGAAGGGCGCCGCCGGAGCGAATGAATTCGCCGTCGGTAACTCGCGAAGTTCCGCCTTCGCGGACTGCCCCTGCTCGGCGTCGAGCAAGTGCACACTGCGGCCCCCGCGCCGTTGAAGCCCCGCGCAGTTTGCGGGGCTTTCCGCATCGTTGCGGCGGCTTCAGCCGCTCCCGGGCCAGGTCCGCCGTTCTGCACCAGAGGCCGGTCCTCCTCCGCGGTCCGAACGCCCCAGCCGGAGCGAACGACCGGGGCGAAGTCCCAGCCGGAGCGAATGAATTCGCCGCTGAAATCGCGAGTCCGCCTTCGCGGACCGCTCGTGCCGCACGGCAGGTGAGTGCACGCGGGCGGCCCCTCGCCGTTGAAGCCCCGCGCAGTTTGCGGGGCTTTCCGCCGTTGTTGCGGTGGCTTCAGCCGCTCCCGCGCAACTGGATCAACTTTCCGGGATGCGCAGCTTCTGCCCGGGGCGGATGGGGGCGTCCTGGTCCAGGCCGTTGGCGCGGCGCAGGTTCTCCACCGTGGTTCCGTACCGCCGCGCGATCCCCCACAGCGTCTCGCCATCGGCGACGGTGTGCTCGCGGGCGCGGGCCTCGCTGCTCGGAGGGTTCGCCGTCGGTGACGAGGACGGACGCGCCGCGGGCGTCGATCCGCTGGCGCGCCGCGGGGCGGATGCGGAGTCGGTGGATGTGCGGCGCGCGCCGGCGGAGGACGGCGGTGCCGCGCCGCTGCCGGACTCGCGGGCGCCCGCCTGCGACGCGGCCGTGGACGAGGGACGCGGGATGCGCAGCGTCTGCCCGGGGCGGATGGTATCGGCTTCCTTCAGATCGTTGGCCTCGCGCACGGCATCCACCGTCACCTCGAACCGCCGCGCGATCCCCCACAGCGTCTCGCCGGCTTCCACCGTGTGCGTCCGCCCCGCCGGCGCTCCACCCGCCCGCGGCGAAGAAGCCGGTGCCGATGCCGCCGCCGGACGTCCGCCGCTCGACCCGCTCCCCTCGCGCGGCGGCGCGGACGAGGAGGATGACGACGGACGGGCCGAAGCCGAACCCGATGCCGAACCCGGACCCGGACCCGGACCCGGAGCCGAAGCCGATCCCGATCCCGATCCGCTGCGCGTGTCCGGCGATCCGGCGGTGCGCGTGGACGAGGTCGCCCCGCTGCGCGCGGCCGATGCAGAGTCGCTGGTCCTCCGCGCCACCGGGGCGGACGCGCTGTCGCTCCGCCGCTCGCTGCCCGACGCGTCGCTCCGCCGCGAAGAAGAGGAGCCGCGGCGCTGTCCATTCCCTGAGTCCGGGGCGGCGGCCCCGGCAGCCGGCGCGGGATCGCCCAGCACGCGGGGGGCGTCGGGGCGCGCGGCGCGCTGCACCGGCCGCGCATCCAGCACGCGGACGGCGTCGGCGTACAGGCGCACGTGGTCGCCGGCACGCAGGTTGTCGAGGCTCGTGGACAGGTTCATCGCGCGGATGCGGTCCACAGGCACGCCGGAAAGCTCCGCCAGCCGCGACAGGGATTCGCCCTCGCGCACCCGGTACACGGCGTAGCCGCCGCGCCGCCGGAACTCCGAGGCGGCGAACGCCTGCTGCAGCGGCGCGCCCTGCCCCAGCGGCACCCACACCCAGTAGTTGCGCGGCGCGATCTGCCGGAACAGGTGGGGGTTCAGGTCCGTCAGCTCAGAGAGCGGCAGACTGCCGATCTGCGCCAGCACGGGCAGCGGCGTGGGCAGGTCCACGCGCACGCTGTCGTAGGCGAAGCGCCGGGCAGCCGGGGTGGGCGCCGGATAGCCGAAGCGCACCGGGTCCTTGGCGATGATGGTGACGGCGTACAGGCGCGGCACGTAGCGGCGCGTCTCCTGCGCCAGATCGCCGCGCACGGCCACGTCCCAGAAGTCCGTGGCCCCGTAGCGCCCCAGCGCGCGGTTGATGCGCCCCTCCCCCGCGTTGTAGGCCGCCGCAGCGAGCGCCCAGTCGCCTCGCATGCGCCGGTGCAGGTCGCGCAGGTGGCGCGCGGCCGCGTGGGTGGCGCGAACGGGGTCCATCCGCTCGTCCACCAGGGTGTCGATGCGAAGCCCCATTCCGCGGCCCGTGGCCGGCATGAACTGCCACATCCCCACCGCGCCGGCGTGGCTGCGCACCGTGGGGCGGTAGCCGCTCTCGATCATCCCCAGGTGGTGCAGGTCGCGCGGAATGCCGTACGAGGCGAACACGTCGCGCACCCACTCGGCGTACCGGTCCGCCTGCCGCAGCCACCCGCCCACCACGGCGTGGCGCTGGTAGAGCAGGAACTCCATCTCCGACCGCACCCACTCATTCGCCACCACCGGCAGGTCGTACTGCGCGCGTCCCAGCAGGTCGGCACCCAGCA
>JAHWJJ010000378.1 GCA_019348475.1 Gemmatimonadota bacterium
TGTCCTCCGCGAGCGTGCGCTCCAGCCGCTCGGGGTCCATGTTGTAGCCGATGAACGTGTAGAAATTCTCCGCCAGGCCGCCGATCACCCCCTCGGCGGCCAACTCGCGCAGACGCTCGATGGGAAAGATCACGTTCAGGTCACGGTTGGCGCCCGCCGTCGGATACTTCAGCTGGTGGATCTCAAGATCCTCGACCCGAGACCCGGACGGCACCCGGCGGAAGCTGTAGTCGCCCACGGGGTGCACCGTGTCGAACGGCATCGTCCCCTTCGGCTGCACGCCCGAGGTGCTGACGAACATCAGCCTGCACTCCGAAAGCGGCTTGCGGACGCGCGCCAGGGGGACAAAGTCGTTCTTGTGGATCATCGAGCCGGGATAGCGCTCGTTGACCGTGTCCCACAGCCCCGGCCGAAGCTGCGGCACCTGCGCCGCGTCGCCGCCGGGGTCAGAGGTTTCCGTCATGGATCCATTCTCCTGATCGCTGGACGAAGTAGAAGTGCAGGTGAAAGTAAAGGTGCGCCAGCGTGGCCGAATCCTTGTTCTGGATGGTGTCGAGGATGAACTCGCGATCCGTGGGTGGCACGTCGAGGAGCGGCTTGAGCGCCTCGGCCCACCCCTTGTCGATCTCCTTGCGCCCGGCCTCTTCGTTGCCGTCCCCAAAGTGCAGCCGCACGTAGCGGATCAGCTTTTCGCGGTCGCCCGCCTCGGCCGCGTCCTTCAGGTACTGCAGTGACATCCGCTGCCTCCGGCTGCGCGTTCACGAAACCCGCGGCCGGATGCCGCACGCGAATTCCGTGCACACCCGGCCGTCAGGTGATGATGCGAGCGGGACGTGGGCCAGCCTCCATCTCACCCGCAGCGGATGGAACGCTTGCGGCCGGTCGTACTCGTCCCACTCGAAGGCCGCCGGCTCCCGATGCGAGCTCCGGCTGCTTGGGCTGGCGCTCTTCGCATCCGGAGCGGCAGCGTTCACCCGTTGCACATCCACGGGGGCAGGTGCGGCGACGCCAGCCCGCCGATCGTCCGCCCGGCCTTGGCGTACCCGCCGCGGAACGTGGGGAGCGGCGGACCGCCACGGCGCAGGTGCACGTGCCCGTGGAGCTGAACGAGGCCCGGCGGTACATCGTGAACGTCCATGCCTCGCCCAGCGACCTGGGAACCATCGTCGCCTGCGGCGTACTGGACGACTGACCCCGCCGGACGCACGGGAGCCGGCGCCACCCGAACGGGCGCGCCGGCTCTCGTACACCGTCCAGCTCCGGCCTCCTCATCCCCGCTCTCCCCCACCCCCATCCTGCGCCCGCAGCGGCAGCGCCACCTCCACGCAGGCGCCGCGTGCGTCCTGCCGGTTCTCCAGGGTGATGGTGCCGCCGTGGGTCTCCATGATCCGCCGGCTCAGGGCCGGGCCGATGCCGGTCCCCGTCGGGCTGGTGGTGAAGAAGGGTCCGCGGCCGACCGGGGAACCTCCTGCCTGCTGCCTGCAGGCTGCCGCACGCCGGAGATGCGGCCGGCAGGACCTCAAGGCACCTCGAAGCCGTGCCGCTCCAGCTCGGCAGCCGCCTCGCCGCGGTCGTCGCGCACGATCTGCCCGTCGAACAGGTGCACCGTGCGCTCGGCGTGCTCGGCGTAGCGGGGGTCGTGCGTCACCATGCAGATGGTGGCGCCCTCCTGGTGAAGCTCGCGCAGCAGCCCCATCACGGCCTCGCCGTTCACCGAGTCCAGGTTCCCCGTGGGCTCGTCCGCCAGCAGCAGCGAAGGCTTTCCCGCGATGGCGCGCGCCACGGCCACGCGCTGCTGCTGTCCGCCGGAAAGCTGGGAGGGGTAATGGTTCACCCGGTGCGCCATCCCCACCCGCTCCAGCGCCTCCAGCACCCGCTGCTTCCGCTCCGCCGCCGGCATCTTCCGGTACGTGAGCGGCAGTTCCACGTTCTCGTGCACGCTCAGGTCGCCGATCAGGTTGAACGCCTGAAAGATGAAGCCGATCTCGCGGTTGCGGATGTGCGCGCGCTGCGCCGCCGTCAGCCGGGCCACCGGGTGCCCGCTCAGCTGGTACTCGCCGGCCGTGGGGCTGTCCAGCAGCCCCAGGATGGAGAGCAGCGTGGTCTTGCCGCCGCCGGACGGGCCGGCGATGGCCAGGTACTCGCCCTCGCGCACCTCCAGGTGCACGTTCGCCAGGGCGTGGGTCTCCACGTCGTCGGTGTAGAAGACCTTGCTTACGCCCTCCAGGCGGATGAGGGGCTTGGACGCCGGTTCCATGGCGGGGATGCGCGTTCGAGGGTTGTGACCGAAGGCGGAGCGGGCGGATCTTCAGTCCGCAGACAGGATTTTGCGTCGCGTATCTGGATAATCTCCCACCCGCGGCGGCCGCTGTCGAGGGGAAAGCAGCGGAAGGAACAAACGAATGTCCAGGACCGCCGCGCCCGCGCTCAAGCGCCGTTGGCGAGAAGGTCGGCGGTCCCGGCGCGGAGGATGCGGACGCGGGCCCCCTCCGCGGCATCAACGAGAAACGAAGTGGGGACGATGCGCAGCACGGCACAATTTCCGGCGGAGACCGGCGCAGACGGCGCGTTCGTCCGGCAGCGGTACTCCATCCGCGACCGGAACACGGCAGACGGGTCCTCCGGCTTTCCCGCGGAGGCGGGGCGCTACCACCTGTACGTGTCGCTCGCCTGCCCCTGGGCGCACCGGGCCATCATCGTCCGCAACCTGCTGGGCCTTCAGGACGTAATCTCGATGTCCGTAGTGGATCCCATTCGCGACGAGCGCGGCTGGGCGTTTCGTGACGGCCCGGGGCACGGGCCGGACCCGGTGTGCAACTTCCAGTTCCTGTCCGAGGCGTACCTTCGCACCGACGCGTCGTACACCGGGCGCTACACCGTGCCGTGCATCTGGGACCGCCAGAGGCAGCGGCTGGTGACCAACAACTACCCCGACATCACCATCGACCTGGAGACGCAGTTCACCGCCTTTCACACGCCCGGCGCCCCGGACCTGTATCCCAACGCACTTCGGCAACAGATCGACCAAGTGAACGAGGTCGTCTACCGCGAGGTGAACAACGGCGTCTATCGCGCGGGATTCGCCACCTCGCAGGGCGCGTACGAGGCGGCGGTGGATGCGCTCTTCGCGCGGCTGGACTGGCTGGAGGAGCGGCTGGCCGGCCGGCGCTACCTGGTGGGCGGGCAGCTCACCGAGGCCGACATCCGCCTTTTCACGACGCTGGCGCGTTTCGACGCGGTGTACGTGGGGCACTTCAAGTGCAACCTGCGCCGGCTGGTGGACTACCCCCACCTGTGGGCGTACGCGCGCGACCTGTACCAGCGCCCGGGCTTTGGCGAAACGGTGGATTTCGACCACATCAAGCGGCACTACTACATGACGCACGACCAGCTGAACCCCACGCGCATCGTGCCGAAAGGTCCGCGGATGGAGTGGGATGCGCCGCACGGCCGGGAGCGGCTGGGGTGATGGACACCGACGGCCTGCGCATCCGCGACGCCCGTCCGGACGAACGGGACGCGATCCGTGCGCTCACGCTGCAGGCGTACGCGCAGTACGCCACCATCATGAACCCCCGTTCGTGGGCGGGGCTGTCTGGCGCGATTCGAAACGCCCTGGACGCGGAGGGGGCGGAGCGCATCGTCGCCGAGCGCGACGGGCGGGTGGTGGGGAGCGTGATGCTCTTTCCCCCCGCCGCGGACGCGTACGGCGGAATGGCGGGGCCGGCAAGCTGGCCCGAGCTCCGGGTGCTTTCCGTGGCCCCGGAAGCCCGCGGCGCGGGGGTGGGGCAGGCGCTGGTGGAGGAGTGCGCGCGGCGCGCCCGCAGCATGGGCGCCGCGGAGCTGGGGCTGCACACTTCGCGCAGCATGGCCGCGGCCATCCGGATGTACCGGCGCATGGGCTTCGTGCGCGCCCCCGAACACGACTTCCACCCCGACGGCGCCGAGCTGGTGGAGGGCTACCGGCTCCCGCTGGCTGGCTCGGCCGCGTAAAGGTGCGTTCGGGCCGTCCGCGAACGGCGCACCCCCCCTGCAAAGTTCCGATTGCTTCTGAAATTGCGCGAAGCAGCGGTCGAAACCTGGCGCGCGGCAACGCCGCAGCGCCTCGACGGCGACGCAGTTGCTGGCATGATGCCGATTCTTCTGCGCCGGCCGAGAGTTCGTGATCGGCGGACCCGTCGTGCGGGTGCCGGGTACAACCATATTGTAAGCAACTCTTCCAAATTGACGTGCCCGAAGGTGGAAGCCGCGTATGAGCAGCCTGGAACGGGAAGCAACGCGCACGCACGGTGCGCCGGCAGCGGAACTGCTGGGGATCGTCTTCACCACGCCCAAGAGCCTGCGGCACTCGGCGGAGCAGGTGCTGGGGCAGGACTTCATCCCCACCGAGGTGCTGAGCGAGGACGAGCGTACGGCGGACCTGGTGCTGCGCCCCACGGGTATGCCCGAGATCCACGTGCACGCGGAGCGCGCGCGCCACTGGTACCCCTACGAGATTACCCACGTGGAGGACGTAGAGCGCTGACCTGGTTCCACCGATGGAAGTTCCCCCGTGGAACTTCCACCCGGGGAAACCTTCGGGGGTCTAAGCTCCCGTCCAAAAAAATTGGAAGCTTCTCTTCCAGGTTCCCACTGCAGCGTTCCGCCTGGCAAGTCCGGCGTGCCGAAACGACTGCGTTGGCGCGTGAAAGAAAGAGGGACGCGGAGAAAACCCATCCGCATCCCCGTTCACCCGTTCACCCGTTCACCCGTTCACCCGTTCACCCGTTCACCCGTT
>JAHWJJ010000379.1 GCA_019348475.1 Gemmatimonadota bacterium
GCGCCGCCAGCCGTGACCGACGCCGAGATCCGCGCCTTCTTCGAGGCCAACCGCGCCCGCTTCGGCACGCGCCCGGCCTCCGTCACCTTTCAGCAGGTGCTGGTGCGCCCCCTTCCCAGCGACTCGGCGCGCGCGGCGGCCATGCGCACCGCTACCAAGGTGCTCACGGAGCTGGGACAGGGCGCCGACTTCGAGGTTCTGGCCCGCCGGTTCGGGATGGACGGCCGCCGCGAGCGCGGCGGCGACCTGGGGTGGTTTCGCCAGGGACAGATGGTGCGCGAGTTCGACCGCGCCGTCTTCAACATGCGGCCGGGGCAGACCAGCGGGATCGTGGAGACCGAGTTCGGCTTTCACGTGATCAAGCTGGAAAAGGTGCGCGGGCCGGAGCGGCAGGCGCGCCACATCCTCATCCGCCCGGAGATCACGCAGGCCGACATCGACGCGGCGCGGCAGCGGGCCGACTCGGTGGCCACGGCCATCCGCGGCGGTGCGCAGGCGCAGGAGCTGGCCGCGCGCTACAAGACGCCCGACGCGCTGCGCTTTCAGCAGAACGTGCCGCTGGACCAGCTTCCGCCGGCGTACCAGACGGCGCTGGAAGGGGCGGTGGCGGGGACGGTGGTGGGCCCCCTCCGGGTAGAAGGCGGGCCCACCCCGGCGTTCGCGGTGGTGCGCGTGACCGGCCGGCAATCCAGCGGCGAGTACACGGTCGAGGAACAGCGCGAGCGCATCCGCGAGCTGATGCGCGACCAGCGGCAGATGCAGCGGCTGCTGGAGGAGCTGCGCCGCGACATGTACGTCTCCATCGACCTGTGAGCGCACAGGCCCCCGAGCCGCTGCGGGTGGACGTTCTGCTGCACCGGCTCTGCCTGACCAGGAGCCGCAGCGAGGCGAAGGCGGCGTGCGAGGCGGGGGCGGTCACGTTGGATGGAAAGCGCGCCCGCCCCAGTGACTCGGTCACGGCGGGAAAGCGGATCGCGGTGAAGTACCCGTCGCGGCTGCTGGAGGTGGAGCTGCTGGAGCTGCCGGGGAAGAGCGTTTCGAAGAAGGCCGCGCGCGACCTGTACCGCGTGCTCCAGGACGAAAAGGTGCGCGACGAGCCGTTCTGAGGCGGCGGAGCGCGACGGTGACGAAGTCCCTCCCCCGGCATGCCGGGGGAGGGGTTTTTCGCCATGTCGCTCGGTTTCGAGAACCGCCCGGACCCGCGGGTTGAAACCCGCGGCTGGAACGGCCACAAGCCCCGTTTGGGCTCGTTACACTCGCGAACGGGGCTTCAACCGCTCGCGTGCGCGGGCCCTGCATGGGCGCCGGGTGCTCCGCCACGGGCTCCCGGCGCCGATCCGCCACGGCGGCCGATGCGCCTGCTTGCCTCCTTTCGCCGCATCCTCCATCATCCCCCATCCACCCGATCAACCCCTCGCATCGAATCGCAGGTGACGCAACCCATGCACCGCCCCCGCATCGCGATCACGCTGGGCGACCCGCGGGGGATCGGGCCGGAGGTCACGCGCGCGGCGCTGGCCGACCCGGAGCTGGCGGACGCGGCGGAGTGGGTGCTCGTGGGGCCCCGGGCGCTGCTGCGGGCGGGGACGGCAGACGTGCCCGCGGGCGCGTGGGCGGCGGAGGACGGGGCCGCGGCGGCGGGGCGCGTCGCGGGGGAGGCCATCCGCCGCGCGACGGAGATGGCGCTGGCCGGCCAGGTGGACGCGCTGGTCACGGCGCCGATCGAAAAGAACGCCTTTCGGGCGGGGGGGTGGCACTATCCCGGCCACACCGAGATGCTGGGCGAGCTGGCCGGGGCGGCCGACGTGGGGATGATGATGGCGGCGGAGCGGACGGCGGTGGGCGGGCCGCTGCGCGTGGTCCTGGCCACCACGCACCTGGCCCTGCGCGACGTGCCGGCGGCGCTCACGCCGGAGCTGCTCGTGCGCCAGGCGGCGCTGACGGACGCGGGGCTGCGGCGGCTGTGGGGGATCGCGTCGCCCCGCATCGCCCTGTGCGCGGTGAACCCGCACGCCTCGGACGGCGGGCTGTTCGGGGACGAGGAGGCGCGCGTGGTGGAGCCCGCGCTGCGGCGCCTGGCCCGGGCGGGGGTGAACGCCAGCGGGCCGGTGCCGGCGGACACGGTGTTCACCCGGGCCGCGCGGGGGGAGTTCGACGCGGTGGTGGCGCCGTACCACGATGTGGGGATGGCGGCGTTCAAGACGGCGGCGTTCGGCGCGGGGGTGAACGTGACGCTGGGGCTGCCGTTTCCGCGCACCTCGCCCGACCACGGCACGGCGCTGGACATCGCCGGGCGGGGGATCGCCGACCCGTCGTCCATGCGGGAGGCCATGCGGCTGGCGCTGCGGCTGGCGGAACGTTTTGACAGGCCGGCCGCCGCGGACTAAATTCTTCCGCATTCCGGGCTTGCGCTCTCCTTCCCCGCGGATGTTTCTCGCGTGATCAGGCTTACTTCGGTGTACAAGGAGTATCCGCGCTCCGGCACGGCACTCCGCGACGTGACGCTGCACGTCAACAAGGGCGAGCTGGTGTTCCTGACCGGCCACTCCGGCGCGGGAAAGAGCACCATCCTGCGCCTGATCCAGATGGCCGACCTCCCCTCCGCCGGCGAGGTGCGGGTCTCCGGCTTTTCGTCCAAGCTCATGCGGCGCCGCGACATCCCGCAGCTGCGCCGCAAGCTGGGCGTTGTGTTCCAGGACTTCCGCCTCCTGCGCGACCGCACGGCGGAGGAGAACGTGGCGTTCGCGCTGGAGGTGACGGGGACCAAGCGCAGCGCCATCACCCCGCGGGTGAACCGGCTGCTGACGCAGGTGGGGCTGGCGCACAAGGCGCGCGCCTGCCCGGACGAGCTGTCCGGCGGCGAGCGGCAGCGCGTGGCCATCGCGCGCGCGCTGGCCAACGAGCCGCTGGTGCTGCTGGCGGACGAGCCCACGGGGAACCTGGACGAGTGGGCGGCCAAGGGGGTGTTCGAGCTGTTCCGCGAGATCAACTCCATGGGGATGACGATCCTGATGGCCACGCACGACCTTACGCTGGTGCGCGCGCACCCCGAGTACCGGGTGGTGGAGCTGGCGCAGGGCTCGGTGGTGTACGATTCGGCGGCGGCGTCCGTCGAGGCGGGGAGGGGCTGATGCCGTACGCCCTGCGCGAGGCGCTGGCCGCCTTTCGCCGCACGCCGCTGCTGGCCGCGCTCTCGGTGATCGCCATCGCCTTCGCGCTGTTCGTGATCGGCCTGTTCGGGCTGACCGCCTTCAACATCCGCCGGGCCATCGAAAAGGTGGAGGAGAAGGTGGAAATCGTGGCCTACCTGGCCGACGACGCGACGCCGGCGCAGGTGGAGCTGGCGCAGCAGGAGGTGCGGGCGCTGCCGCAGGTGGCTTCGCTGCGGCACGTCACCAAGACCGAGGCGCTGGCGACGGCGATGGCCGAGATGGAGGAGTTCAAGGAGGTGTTCAGCGACCTGGACGCCAACCCGCTCCCCGCGTCGTTCGAGGTGAGCCTGAAGGCCGGCAGCCGCAGCCCGGAGGCGGTGGAGCGGGTGGCGAAGCGGATCCAGGCGTACCCGTTCGTGGAGGACGTGCGCTACGGGCGCGACTGGCTGAACACCATCTACACCATCCGTCGCATCGCCGCGGGGGTGGCGATGGTGATCGGCGGCGCATTCGCGCTGGTGGCGGCGATCGTGATTGCGACGGCGGTGCGCATCACCGTGTTCGCGCGGCGCGAGGAGATCGGGATCATGCGGCTGGTGGGGGCCACGGACGGCTTCGTCCAGAGCCCGTTTCTGCTGGAGGGGCTGATGAGCGGCCTGCTGGGCGGGGTGCTGGCGGCGGCGCTCACCTGGGGGACGTACCGGGTGCTGGGGAGCACCATGTTCCAGGTGGAGTGGCTCCCCTCGGAGTGGATCGTGCTGACCGTGATCGCGGGGACGGCGTTCGGCCTGCTGTCCAGCCTGGTGGCGGTGCGCCGTCACCTGGAGCAGGTGTAGGCGATGGGCCGCCGCATCCGCCGCGCGGGGCTGGCGCTGCTGGTCGCGGCCGCCGCGGTGCCGTGGGCGTCGGGGGCGCAGCAGAACCCCGCGCGGGAGCTGACGGAGAGCCAGCGGCGCCTGCAGGAGATCCGCCGCGAGCGGGCCCAGCTGCGCGGCGAACTGTCGCGCATCCGCAGCCGCGTGGGCGACGTGTCGGCGGAGATCCGCAACATCCAGCGCCAGCAGCAGGTATCGGCGTCGCTCCTCCGCGAGATCAACCTGCAGATGGAGGAGACGTCGCGGAAGATTGACGAGACCACGCGGGAGATCGCGCGGACGCAGGCGGAGCTGATCGAAAAGAAGCGCATGCTGCACCTGCGCCTGCGCGGCATCTACAAGCGGGGCCCGCTGCACTCGGCCCAGGTGCTGCTCTCGGCGCAGTCGTTCAGCGACCTGCTGAACCGCTACAAGTACCTGTACATCGTGGCGCGCCGCGACCGCGCGCTCGTGGGCGAGGTGGGCGAGCTGGCGCGCGAGCTGGAGAGCCGCGAGCGCGAGCTGCGCCGCAGCTTCAGCGACATCCAGTACCTTCGCAACGAGCGCGCGCAGGAGAACGCCACCCTGCAGGAGCTGAGCTCCGGCCGCGCGGCCACGCTGAGCGAGCTGCGGGCGACGGAGCGGCGCACCAACGCGCGGATGGAGACGCTGGCCCGCGACGAACGCCGGCTGACGGGGGTGATCGCGGACCTGGAGCGCCGCCGCCGCGAGTCCGAGCGCCGCGCCGCCGCGGCCG
>JAHWJJ010000049.1 GCA_019348475.1 Gemmatimonadota bacterium
AGTACTTCCCATTCAGCGTGCGGAACTGGCCTTTGTAGTCAGCGGTCCAGGTCTGGTTCGGCATTTCGGTTTGCACCGCGCGCCCGCCACCATCGACCTGCTTTGCGCGCCGCCGCCGCGGCTTCACCAGACCTTCACGCACCAGCAGGTCCCCCACCGTGCTGGGCGCCGGCAGCTGCAGTTCCGGTTTCAGCCTCGCCAGCCGGGCGATCAGCGTGACCGGACCCCAGTTCGGGTGCTTGCGCCTTAGATCGAGCACCGCCCTGGCTATCTCCGCGCTGATCTTGTGCGGACAGCGGTGCGGTGCGTGGCTTCTGGTAGCCAGGCCAGCGAAGCCTTCCGCCAGATAGCGCCGCCGCCACTTGTCTCCGCACTGCCGGCTTACGCCGAAGCGCTCGGATAGCTCGGCAACCGAATACATCCCCTCTTCCAGCGCCACGATGAACCGCACGCGCTCATCCATCGGATTCGTCTCCAGCCAGGGCATGGCTCACCTCCTGGTGTGTCATGCACGTTAACCTCTGACTGTCAACGATCCTCCCGGTTTGATCTTGTAAACAATCTACCCGGTTTGTACCGGTCACCCCCCTTCACCCGTTCACCCCTTCACCCGTTCACCCGTTCACCTGCCCGTCGGCGGATTCTCAGCGGGCAGCGGCGGCGAATCCGGCCGCAGGGTGCGTTCGAACAGCTCGTAGATGCGGCGGTACTCGTCGGTCCACGAGTCGGCGCGGACGAAGGCGTGGTCCTCGACCGGGTAGACGGCCAGCTCCCAGTTGGTCTTCCCCAGCTCGATCAGCCGCTGCGTGAGCCGGACGACGTCCTGAAAGTGCACGTTGGTATCCACCATCCCGTGCGCGATCAGCAGGTCTCCGCGCAGCCCCTCGGCGTAGTAGATGGGCGACGAGCGGCGGTAGGCCAGCGTGTCTTCCTGCGGCAGGTTCAGGATGCGGCTGGTGTACCAGTGGTTGTAGTGCGACCAGTCGGTGACCGAGCGCAGGGCCGCGCCGCTGCGAAACGTCTCCGGCTCGGTGAACATCCCCATCAGGGTGATGAACCCGCCGTACGAGCCGCCGTACAGGCCGATCCGCCGCGCGTCCACGCCCTCGTTCTGCACCAGCCAGCGCGCGGCGTCCACGTGGTCGCTCAGGTCCCTGCCCCCCATGAAGCGGTAGATGCCCGTGCGCACCGCGGCGCCGTAGCCGGCGGAGCCGCGGTAGTCCACGTCCATGACCGTGTACCCGCGCGACGCCAGCAGGTGGTTGAACATGTACTCGCGAAAGTACGTGCTCCAGCCGCGGTGGGCGTTCTGCAGGTACCCGGCGCCGTGGACGAACAGCACCGCGCCCCCGTGCGGCTGCGCGCCCACCTCGCGCGGGCGGTAGATGCGGGCGTACACCGTGGCCCCGTCGCGCGCGCGGAACGCCACCACCTCGGGGCGAATCCACGGCCCGCGGCGGAACTCGGCCGTGCGCGACTCCGTCACCTGCCGCGGCTGCGCCCCTGGCTGCGCCGGCATCAGGTACAGCTCCGGGGGCGTGTCGGCGGTGGAGTGCAGCAGCGCCAGGGTCCGGCCGTCGGGCGACAGCGTCCCCTCCGTCCACCCCTCCCGCGGGGTCACGCGGGTGCGCGCGCCGCCGGTGACGGGAACGGTGTAGATGGCCCGCTCACCCGGATGGGTCTCACTCGTGGTGAGGTAGAACGTCTGCCGGTCGGGCGAAAGGGTGACCTCGGTCACCTCCCACGGCCCTGAAGTGAGGGCCGTCGCGCGGCCGCCGGTGGCGGGGACGGTGTACAGGTGCGCGTGCCCCGTGCGCTCGGAGACGAAGAACACGCGGTCGTTTCCCACGAAGCCGGCGGTGAACAAGCCCGGGCCGCCCACCCAGGCGGTGTCGCGGAGCGCGTCCAGCACTTTCGGTTTGGCGTCGGGGCCCAGGACGTAGAGCCAGCGATCCTTGAAGTCGAACGGAATCCCCATCAGGAGCGCGCGGTCTTCCATGGGCGCCCATCCCGCGCCGTACATGGTCGGCTTGCGGGCGCGGTGGGCGCTGTCAAGCTGCACCCAGGTAAGCGCGTGCGTCTGCAGGTCCAGCACGGCCGCGCGCGACGCGCCCTCGGCGTCGCCCACCTTGGTGCGGACGTTCAGCGGCTCGGTGTAGCCCGACTCGGTGACCCAGGCGGGGACCATGGTCTGCTGCTGGCCCTCGGCGCGCTCGCTGACGGTCAGCAGCACGTAGCGGCCGCTGGGCGAGACGTCCCAGTAGCTGACCGACGCGTTCTTGCCGATGTACACCGGCCGGACCTCCGCCCGGAGCGAGTCCAGCCGCTCGCGGTGCTCGCGTTGCTCCGCGCGGTCGCGGATGACGTCGAACAGCTCCGTCTGCTGGCGCCGCAGGCTGCCGCGCTGTCCTTCCAGCGACGAATCGCGGGGCGCGGCGGCCGCACGGATGTCGGTGAGCTGGCGCAGGGGCCCGCCGTCCACCGCGGTCGCGTAGATGTTGTTGTTGCTCATCCAGTACACGGTGCCGCCGTCCGCCGACAGCTCGGGCCCGCTCTCGCGCGCCGGCGTCTGGGTGATGCGGCGCTCCGTGCCGTTGACGTGGGCCACGTAAACGTCGCCCAGGCGCACGAATGCGCGCCGGGTGCGGTCCGCGTTCCACCCGCCCTCGCCCGGCGCGGGGGCAATGCGGTCCGCCACGGAATCCGGCAGCATCTCCGGCGCGCCTCCCGTGGCGGGGACGCGGTAGACGTGCGTGGCGGTGTCGGCGGATTCGGGGGCGCGCCAGCGAAAGTAGACCCAGCGGCCGTCCTCGGAAAAGCGAACCTCGTCCGGCGAGCGGCCCACCAGCTCGGGCCCGCGCATGATGTTGCGGACGGACAGGTCGAAGCCGTTGGCAGCGGTCTGCGCCTGGCCCGGCGCTGCGGCCAGCGCGGCCGCAAGCGCGCAGAGCGCGGCCGCCGCGCGCGGCAGAGAGCGGATCATCATCCCGGAAAACCACGGGTGCGAGGGAGGGTGACTGCTAACGGTTTAGCAGTTTACGCGATTGTGCCCCGGGCTTCAAGGCAGCGAGGAGAAACGGATTGCATTCACGCAGGGCCAGCGGAGCGAGCAGAGTCGATCTGGCGTCACTCCGCTGATGTGCGTGAAGGACCTCTTCTCGCCGCGATCAGTGCGGAAGCTCGATCTCGGGCCTCTCGGGATGCGGGCGGTAGAGCACGGCCACGCGGCCGATGGCCTGCACCGCCACCGCGCCGTCGATGCGTTCCGCCAGCGCCTGCGCGCCGTCGCGGGCCTTCATGGGGGCGGCTTCCAGGATCTTGACCTTGAGCAGCTCGCGGGTGTTGAATGCCTCTTCCAGCGACCGCACCGTCTGGTCCGTGATCCCTTCCTTGCCCACGAACACCACGGCCTTGAGATGATGCGCCAGCGACTTGAGGTGCGCGCGCTGCCTGGGGGTGATCTCCACGGCCGGATCCGCTTCTCTGGTCATCGAGGGACGTCCTTTCGTGCGGCAAGATAGCGAGCCGCGTGCCGCCTGGCAGGGGGCGGTTCGGCTGCCGGCCTCCGGGACGGGTGAACCTGCGTGGAGCAGCGGCGCGGGGGCCGGCGCGCGGATCGGGGGGCGGGGATCGCGGCGCGGGACGGGCCGGGAGATGCGCACAGTAGATTCCTCAGTCGGCGCGACAGTTTCCGGTGGAGCCAGGTTCCGTGCGGCGCCTCCTTCGGAATGACAGATGGGGGCGCACCGCCGCCCAGCCGTCCCCCCGCCAAAAGGCGCCCCCCGGCACGCGCATCATCAGTATCGGCTCCGCGACGGCGCCGTTCACCCGTTCACCCGTTCACCCCTCCACTCCGCCGCCGCACGACCTCCTTGCCCCCGCACCGTCCCCCGCTTATCCTGTCCACCCCGTTCACCTCCCCGACAATCATTCGTCCCCCGACCCTCGACTGCCATGTCGACCGCTTCGCCGTGCCCGGGATCCTCGTCCGCACCAGCCCGCACTTTCGTGCCTTCGCGTGCGCCTGTGTCTCATCCGGAGCGGCCCGCGCGGGAGGCCGGCGTGATCGCGCGCGCGGCGGAGGCGGCCGTGGATGCGCAGATCCGCGACTCGCTGTACGACGCGCTGGCGGGGAGCGACGGCGTGGGCATCGCCATGTGCGACCGCGAGTTGCGCTACGTGGTGTGGAACCGGTTCATGGCCGAGCTCACCGGCCTTTCCGCCGACCAGGTACTGGGGCGACACGTGCTGGAGATGTATCCGCACACCCACGACGCGCGGATGGAGGAGGTCCTTTCCCGTGTCCTGGGTGGCGAAACGGTGTCGCTCCCCGACCAGCGCTACACCGTTCCCGGCGTCCGCTCGGGGTGGGTGTGGGTGCACTACCGGCCGCACCACGGCCCGGACGGCGCCGTCGCGGGCGTGGTGGGGATCGTCCAGGACGTCACGGAGCGCAGGCGGGCGGAGGAGGAGAACGAGCGCCTGGCCGCCTTTCCCCGCGAAAGCCCCAACCCCGTGCTGGAGTGCGACGCCGGCGGCCGCGTGGTCTACGCCAACCCGGCGGCGGCGCGGCTGGCGGCGGAGATGGGCGCGCCCATCGAGCGGGCGCTCCCCGGCCCCGGGCACGCCGACCTGGTGCGGGGCGCGCTGGCCAGCGGCGCCGCCGTGCGCGGGGTGGAGGTGCGGGTGGACGGCCGCGTCCTCTCCTGGTCGTACCACCCGCACCCCGCGCTGGGCCTGGTCCACCTGTTCGGGGAGGACGTCACCGCGCGCCGCGCCATGGAGGAGCGGCTGCGGCACGAGGCGCTGCACGATCCCCTCACCGGGCTCCCCAACCGCCGCATGCTTATGGAGCGCCTGTCCGCCGCCCTGGACCGCGGCCGGCGGCGGGGCGGCGGGCCCGCGCTGCTGTTCATGGACCTGGACCGCTTCAAGCTGGTCAACGACTCGCTGGGCCACCCCGTGGGCGACCAGCTGCTGACCGCCGTCGCGGAGCGCCTGCGCCCCTGCGCGGGCGAAGCCGGTACGGTGGCGCGCTTTGGCGGCGACGAGTTCGCCGTCCTGCTGGAGACGGGCTCGGCCGCGGAGGCGCTGCGGACCGCGGCGCGGATCGAGCTCGCGCTCGCGGCCCCGGTGGGGCTGGGGGGATGCGAGGTGGTCACCTCCGCCTGCATCGGCATCGCCGTGGCGACCGCGCAGACGGACGGCCCCGAGTGGCTGCTGCGGGGCGCCGACGCGGCGATGTACCGCGCCAAGGCGCGCGGCCCCGGCGGGTGCGAGGTCTACGACCGCGCCATGCACGCCCTGGCCCTGGGGCGCCTGCGCACGGAGACCGAGCTGCGCCGCGCCCTGGACCGCGGCGAAATCACCCCGCACTACCAGCCGATCGTCTCGCTCTCCAGCGGCCGCATCACCGGGGTGGAGGCGCTGGCCCGCTGGCGGCACCCGGAGCGGGGATGGGTGCAGCCGGGCGAGTTCGTGGGCGTGGCGGAGGAGAGCGGCGCCATCGTGGAACTGGGCCGCCGCGTGCTGCTGCAAGCCTGCCGCGACGCGGGTGCGTGGGCGCGGGCGCTCGCGCGCGAGGTGGCCGTCAGCGTCAACCTGTCCGTGAAGCAGCTGGCCCAGGCGGACCTGGTGGAGCAGGTGCGACGCGCGCTGGACGGCAGCGGCTGCGACCCCGCGCGCCTGCGCCTGGAGATCACGGAGAGCGTGCTGGTGGAGAACCCCGAAGGCGCCGCCGCCACGCTGGCGCGCCTGAAGGAGCTGGGGGTGCGCGTGCTGATGGACGACTTCGGCACCGGCTACTCGTCGCTCAGCGCGCTGCACCGGCTGCCGGTGGACGGGCTCAAGGTGGACCGCTCGTTCGTGGCCGCCATGGGGCGCGACGGCCGCGCGGGCGAGCTGGTGGCCTCCGTCGTGGCCCTGGCGCACGCGCTGGGGCTGGAGGTGGTGGCGGAGGGGATCGAGCGCGCGGACCAGCTGGCCGGCCTGCGCGCCCTGGGGTGCGACGCCGCGCAGGGCTTTCTCTTCTCCCCCGCCGTGGATGCCGCCGCCCTGCAGCGCCTGCTCGCCGCGGACCGGGCCTGGTGAGCGGTGGCGTTTGGAGGCCCCTTTACAAACCCAACGATAGGTTTTAGACTATGCCACAGGTAATGAGGGTGGATGGGTTCACGTTTCACATGTACCCCAAGGACCACCCGCCGCCGCACGTGCACGTGTGCCGATCGGGAACGTGGTGCGTGGTCCTGCTGGGCGGCGGCGGCGAGCCCGCGTCGCTGCGCGAGAACGTGGACATGAAGCCGATCGATGCACGCCGCGCCGTCTGGATGGTCGCCGGCGCCTCGGAACTGCTACTCGTACGCTGGAGAAAACTGCATGCCTGGCCTGACCCTTGACGAGATCTTCGAAGAAGCCGGCGCGGTCCGCGCGCGGATGCGGCGGGAGCGTCCGCAGGAGCCGCGCGCCGTCGGCGCACGCTACGATGCATCCACCAACCGGGTGCTGGTGGAACTGAACAACGGATGCGTCTTCGGGTTCCCCGTCTGGATGGTGCCCGGAACCAGCCGCGCCACGCCGCAGGAGCTGGAGAACGTCAGCGTGCAGGCCCACGGCGAGGCGATCGCCTGGGAAGAGCTGAACGCCGACACCAACGTGAACGGGCTGATCCTGGAGGTGCTGCACGTTCGGGACTGGGCGGCCAGGTACCTGGGCTCGCTCACCTCGCCCGCGAAGTCGGCGGCAGCCCGCGAAAACGGCAAGAAGGGCGGACGTCCGAAGAAGCGGGCGAACGGGGAATAGGGCGTAGAACGCACGCTCGCGCGGCATCCCGCCCCTCGCGGATGGCCGCAGGCCCGGAGCCGGCGCAACGAGCCGCCAACGTTCGCGACGCAGGGCACGGCACCCGGCGCGCGGCACAGGCCGCGCGCCTGGGGACACAAAAGTTTACGCGTGCGCATTTTCTTTGCACCGGGACGGGGGCACGCCTATACTGCGTACGGGCCACCCCAAATTTCCGGCTTCTTCGGCAGCGGCGCGGCCGCGTGCGCGCCCATCCCGGCCATGAACACCGCCCTTCCGCCCGGCCTCTATCTTCATGACCTCCTTCGCCACCAGGCGGAGGAGCATCTGGGCTCGCTGGAAAGCCTTCCCGAGGCGTGGCACCGCTTTCTGGAGGCCGTGGACGCCGAGTACCGCCGCGCCGAGGAGTGGGGGCCGGCGCTGCGGGAGCACGCCGAGCCCGGCGGCCGCGACCTGCTGGACCGCTTCTACCGCCTGCAGAGCGACGTCGCCGAGCTGGACCGCGCCGCCGGGGCACTGCGCGAAAGCGACCGCCAGTTCCGCGAGCTGGCCGAGACCGTCGCCGCCGCCACGTTCGTCTTTCAGGGCACCCGCTTTCGCTACGTGAACGCGGCGGCCGAAAAGCTCACCGGCTACACCCGCGACGAGCTGCTCGCCCTGCGCTTCTGGGACATCGTGCACCCCGAGCACCGCGACCTGGTGCGCGAGCGCGGCCTGGCCCGGCAGCGCGGCGAGGCCGTTCCCCCCCGCTACGAGTTCAGGATCCTGCGCAAGGACGGCAGCGAGCGCTGGGTAGACTTCACCGCGGGCAGGGTGGAGTACCACGGCGAGCCCGCCGGCCTGGGCACCGCCTTCGACATCACCGACTACAAGAAGGCCGGCGAGGCGCTGCAGCGGCAGGCGCTGGTGTTCGACAGCCTGTACGACGCGGTGATGATCACCGACCTGGACGGGCTGCTGGTGGCGTGGAACCCGGCCGCCGAGCGCGTCTACGGGTGGAGGCGCGACGAGGCGCTGGGGCGCGGGCCGGAGCTGTGGCTGGGGCGCGAGGGGGCGCACGAGGTGGGGCGCGCCGTGTTCGACGCGCTGGACCGGGAGGGCCGCTGGCAGGGGGAGATCCGTTTTACTCGCAAGGACGGCACGCCCGGCGTCTCCGAGACCCTGGTGGTTCCCCTGCTGGACGCGCAGGGCCGGCGGGTGGGCGCCGTGGGCGTGAACCGAGACGTCACCGACCGCGCGCGGGCGGAGGAGGAGCTGCGCCGCAGCGAAGAGCGGTATCGGCTGATGGTGGCCGGGAGCGAGCAGGTGTTCTTTTACGTCCACGACACGGAGGGACGCTTCGAGTACCTGTCTCCCTCGCTGCGCACCGTGCTGGGGTACGACCCCCAGGCGCTGCTGGGCAAGCCGTATCACGTGCTGCTCACGGCGGACGAGGCCAACGTGGGGCAGGTGGACGGGGGGACGGCGAACGCCCTGGGGTCGCCGGGCGACCTGTCCAACTACACCGCCGAGGTACGCCACGCGGACGGTCGCACCCTTGTGCTGGAGCTGGCGGAGACGGCGCTGGTGCAGGACGGCCGCGTCCGCGGCGTGCAGGGGTTTGCGCGCGACATCACCCCGCGGCGCGCGGCGGAGCGGGCGCTGCGGGAGAGCGAGGCCCGCTACCGCACGCTCTTCGAGGAGTCGCGAGACGCCATCTACATCACCACCGTGGACGGCCGCTTCGTGGACGTGAACCACGCGCTGGTGGAGCTTTTCGGATACTCGCGCGAGGAGCTGCTGGCGGGCACCTCCGGCGACCTGTACGTCAATCCCGCGGACCGGCAGCGGTTTCGCGACGAGATCGCCCGCGCGGGCTACGTGCGCGACTACGAGGTGCGGCTGCTGCGCCGCGGCGGCGAGGCCATCGACGCCCTGGTCTCCGCCTCCGCGCGCCGCGCGCCCGACGGCACCCTGCTGGGCTTCCAGGGCATCATCCACGACATCAGCGAGCGCAAGCGGGCCGAGGCGCAGCTGGCGCACGGCGCGCTGCACGACGCCCTGACCGGCCTTCCCAACCGAATCCTCTTCGTGGACCGCCTGCGGCACGCGGCCGAGCGCGTGCGCCGCGGCGACGATGCGGCGGCGGCCGTCCTGTTCCTGGACCTGGACCGCTTCAAGGTGGTCAACGATTCGCTGGGCCATGGCCTGGGCGACCGCATGCTGCGCGAGTGCGCGCAGCGGCTGGAGGCGGCGCTGCGCCCCGGCGACACGCTGTCGCGCTTTGGCGGCGACGAGTTCACCGTGCTGCTGGAGGGGATCAGCGGCCCGCTGGAGGCCACGCACGTGGCCGAGCGGCTGCTGGAGGCGGTGGCGCGGCCGTTCACGCTGGATTCGCACGAGGTGTTCGCCACAGCCAGCGTGGGGCTGGCGCTGGCCACGCCCGGCGACGAGGGCGCCGAGGAACTGCTGCGCAACGCCGACGCGGCGCTCAGCCGCGCAAAGGTGCTGGGGAAGAACCGCCTGGAGGTGTTTGACCGGGCCATGCACGCCCAGGCCATGTCGCGGCTGCGGCTGGAGAGCGACCTGCGGCGCGCGCTGGAGCGCGGCGAGTTCCGGCTGGTGTACCAGCCCATCGTCACGCTGGACACGGGGCGCATCGACGGCTTCGAGGCGCTGATGCGCTGGAGCCACCCCGAGCGCGGCGACATTCCGCCGGACGGCTTCATCCCCATCGCCGAAGAAACGGGGCTCATCGTGCCGCTGGGGCTGTGGGCGATCGACGAGTGCTGCAGCCAGGTGCAGCGCTGGACGGCGGCCGGGCACGACGCCCTCACCATCTCCGCCAACCTCTCGGCCCGCCAGTTCACCGGGCCGGACCTGGCGGAGCACCTGGCGCGCACGCTGCAGTCGTGCGGGGTGCCCGCCCACCGCTTCAAGTTCGAGATCACCGAAAGCGTGCTGCTGGAGCAGGAGGAGCCCGCGGCGGGCACGCTGCGGCGCCTGCGCGAGATGGGCGTGGTGCTGTGCCTCGATGACTTCGGCACCGGCTACTCGTCGCTGGGGTACCTGCACCGCTTTCCGCTGGACGTGGTAAAGATCGACCGGTCGTTCGTGAGCCGCATGGACCGCGACGGCCGCAGCGCGCAACTGGTGCACGCCATCGTGAACCTTGCGCGCAACCTGCGGGTGGACGTGGTGGCCGAGGGGGTGGAGACGCGCGAGCAGCTGGCGGCGCTGCGCGGCATGGGGTGCGACTACGCGCAGGGCTTCCTGTTCGCCGAGCCGCTGAGCGAGGAACGGGTGGCGCGGATGCTCGCGTCCAGGCCGCAGTGGTGACTTCGGAGCAGATCGGATCCAGAAAGAGGCCTCACCCGCAACGACCGGCCCGACGGAGTCGCAGGAGGCCTTCCTGTCTTCCCTGTCAGCGATGCTCGAAGCGCAGCGTCAGCAGCTCCACGGTGCCGGCGCTGCCTGCGGAGCGCGCCAGGGCCAGGCCGTCGCGGTAGTGCGACCCGGCGCGGATGGGGTCCTCGCCGTCGTAGGCGATCTCGCCGAGAAGGTGGTGGCACTGCACCTGGCGCAGCACGTCGCCGGTGCGGGTGAACGCGCGCACGCAATCCGCCAGCCGGGTGCGCGCGTCGTTGCGGCGCCCGCGCGCCAGGTGCGCCATCCCCGCCGCAAACCCGCCGATGGCGGTCAGGTAGTCGTCCTTCATCCGCCGCCCCGCCCGCAGCGCCTCCGCCCCCGCCCGCTCCGCCTCGTGCAGCCGCCCCAGCGCCAGCAGAGCGGCGGAGCGGTTCGCCAGCAGCAGGGTGCGGTCGCGATCGTCCCCCACCGGGCCCGCGTCCTCCGCCGCGCGCATGCCGTCATACGCCGCGGGATGGTCCCCGCGGACGCCCGCGACCACGGCACGCCCCAGCATCGCCCGAAAGCGGGCGGGCGGCGCGGCATCGCCCTCCAGCACGCGGCGGTAGAGCGCATCCGCCTCGTCCAGGTTCCCCGAAAGGAGCGCGACCGCCGCGAGTTCGCCCATGGCATCCGCCTCGCCATCCGCCGACCGCGCCTCCAGGGCCTGCGCGGCGGCGTGCTCCGCGGCGCAGCGGGCGGCGGGCCAGTCTGCCCGTACGCGCGCGGCGGCCGCCTGGCCCAGCACCCCCTCCGTCCACGCGATGAATGGAGGGAAGAACCCGCCCGGGTAGAGGGGTGAGATGGCCAGCCAGGGGTGGGGAAGGAGCACGGGGGCGGAGGCGAGCATCGTCAGGATGACGGTAGCGAGGATCGGCCGGCCGCGGCGCGGGACCGGTGCCCGCGCCCCCAGCGTGCGCGGATCACCCGTTGCGGTGGGGGTCGGCCCCGGCGCTCCCGGTCGTCGATGCCGCGCTCGGGCTCGCGAGATTCAGATAGGCGCCGCCCTGCTGAAGCGCTCGCCCTCTGGAACCACCGGAATGTCCTCGAGCTCGTCGTTCGGCCGGTCGGGCGGGGTGCGGTGGATGGAGCGCACGTCGTACGCCGTGCGCCCGGTCCGGTGCCCCTCGTCCCTGTGATCGCGTTCAGGTCCGCATCAACGAGAAGATGGAACGGCGGCAAGATGCATGCGCGCCGGCACCGCCGCCGTGACGGCCCGCCTGGCGCAGAAGTACGGCTTTCCACGTCGATCACGCCGTCCTGCTGCAGGGCGCCCCCGCGCGTCAGCCGCCGCCCGCGGGAGGGGTGCGGGGGCGGCGACGGCTCAGGCGCTCTTCGCGGCGCCGCCGGCCGTCGGCCTGGCGGCGCTTTTCTTCGTCGGTCTCCGGCAGCACCGGCGGCACGCGTGCGGGGCGGCCCTGGTCGTCCAGCGCCACGAACGTGGCGTAGCAGGTGTTGGTGTGCCGCTCCGCTCCGGTGATGGGGTTCTGCGCCATCACCCGCACCCCGATTTCCATGCTGGTGTTGCCGGTAAAGTTGACGGACGCGTGCGCGATCACCAGCTCGCCGATGTAGATGGGCTCGTTGAACTCCACCTCGTCGAAGCTCTTGGTCACCACCGGCCGCCCGGCGTGCTTCATGGCGCAGAACGCCGCCGCGCGGTCGATGAACCCCAGCAGCACGCCCCCGAACAGCGTCCCGGCCACGTTCTGGCTCTGCGGCTCCGCCAGGTCCGCGAAGGTGACCTGCGACTGGCGCACGGGCCGCGGCAACGCCGGGTCGGGCGGCGGCGTGTGAAGGTAGATCTCGACGGGGCGGATCATCCGGTTGGGTGGCATGCGTGCGAAAGTGCGAAAGTGCGAAAGTGCGAAAGTGCGAAGCGGTTCAACTCGCGGTGTCGACTCGGGCCCTCGGATCCACCAGCACCAGCACGAGGTCGTTGACGTTCGTGCCCGTGGGGCCGGTGACGATCAGGTCGCCCGCGGCGCGCAGGAACGGGTGCGCGTGGTGGCGGCGCAGCGCGTGGCGGGCGTCCAGCCCGGCGGCGGGGCCGCGCGCGGCCGTGCCGCCGTCCGCGAACGCGCCGGCCGCGTTCGTGGGGCCGTCCGTGCCGTCGGTTCCCATCGCCGCTGCAAGCACGCCCTCCACCCCTTCCAGGCCGATCGCCAGCGCGAGCGCGAGCTCCTGGTTGCGCCCGCCCTGGCCGTCCCCTCGCACCGTCACCGTCGTCTCGCCCCCCAGCAGCAGCGCGAGCGGCGCATCCGCGTCCTCCGCGACCGCTTCCATCGCCAGCTGGGCCACCTGCTCGCCCACCGTGCTCGCCTCCCCCTCCAGGTCGTCGGCCACGATCCGGGCGCGGTACCCCCGCCGCTCCGCCTCGCGCGCGGCGCCCGCCAGCGCGTCGCGGTTCTGCGCGACGACGTGGACGGACGCGCGGTGGAACGCCGCGTCCCCGGGCTTCGGCGTCTCCGGGCGAGGGCCCGCGTCCCCGGCCCACAGGTGCGCGAGCACGGCCGGCGGCGGCCGGATGTCGCAGGACCGCAGCACCTCCAGCGCATCCGCGTACGTCGTGCGGTCCGGCGCGGTGGGGCCGGAGGCGATCACGTCCATCGCGCCGCCGACCACGTCGCAGACGGCGAGCGTCACCACGCGCGCCGGGGCCGCCGCCCGCGCCAACCCGCCGCCGCCGATGCGCGACAGGTGCTTGCGGACGGCGTTGATCTCGTGGATCGAGGCGCCGGAGCGGAGCAGCGCGTCCGTTACCGCCTGAAGATCGCTGAGGGAGACGCCGCGCACCGGCGCCGGCCAGAGCGCCGAGGCGCCGCCGGAAAGGAGGCAGAGCACCAGGTCGCGCGGGCCGGCCTGCCGCGCCATCCGCAGCGCCTCCGCGGCGCCCGCCATCCCGCGCGTGTCGGGAACGGGATGCGCCGCCTCCCACACGTCGATTCGCGGCAGATCGGCGCCGTGCCGGTCCTTCGTGGTGACGGTCCCTGCCGCGATGCGCTCCCCCAGAACGTCCAGCGCGCCGGCCGCCATCCCCGCCGCCGCCTTTCCCGCGCCGATCAGCAGAACGCGGTCGATGGACGTGAGATCGACCTCCTCCGCCGCCGCCACGGTCAGCCGGTGCCCGTCCAGGTCCAGGGCGCGCACCACGGCGGCGCGCGCGTCCGCGGCGGCGACGGCGGCGCGCAGGATGGCGCGGGCGTCTTCGCGGAGCGGGCGCGTCATGGGACCGGCGTGAGCGGCGGCTGCCCCGTGAGCACCGCGTGGACGTTGCGGGCCGCCAGCACGGCCATGCGTGTTCGCGTCTCGCGCGTGGCCGAGCCGATGTGCGGAAGCAGGACAACGTTCGGCAGCTCCAGCAGGCCGGGGTGGATCCGCGGCTCGTGCTCGTACACGTCCAGGCCGGCGCCCGCCAGCGGCCCGTCGCGCAGCGCATCCACCAGCGCCGCCTCGTCCACCAGCGGGCCGCGGGCCGTGTTGACCAGGAACGCGCCCGGCCGCATCCGCCGCAGCGCAGCCGCGTCGATCACGTGCCGCGTGGCCGGCGTGAGCGGGGCGTGCAGGCTCAGCACGTCGCTGCGGGCCATCAATCCGCCGAAGTCCACCCACTCCGCCCCCACCGCCGCCTCGTCTTCCGCGGGCAGGCGAGCGCGGGAATGGTAGATGACGCGCATTCCGAACGGCGCCGCCCGCCGCGCCACCGCCCGCCCGATGCGTCCCATCCCGAAGATCCCCAGCGTCCGCCCCCCCAGCTCCGCGCCCAGGTAGTCCCAGAACCCCCAGCCGTGGAACTCGCCCGCGCGAAGGCTGCGCTCCGCCCGCGGCAGCCCGCGCGCGGCGGCGAGGATGAGGGCCATCGCCAGGTCGGCCGTGGCGTCGGTCAGCACGTCCGGCGTGTTCGTCACCGTGATGCCGCGGGCGCGGCACGCATCCCGGTCCACGTGCTCGTATCCCACCACGGCGTTGGCGACGATGCGCAGCCGCGGCGCGCGCCCGAGCAGCTCCGCGTCCACCCGGTCCGTCAGCAGGCAGAGCAGCGCTTCGGCGTCCGCCAGCGCGTCCCGCCACCCCTCCGGCCCGGCCACGGCGCCGATCGGGTGCAGCAGCTCCAGCGCCGCGTCGGGGAGCGGGAAGGTGGTGACGATGCGCGCCATCACCCCACCGGCTTTTCCCAGAGGCTGATCCCGGCGCCGGCCAGTCCCAGCAGGGCGTGCTCGCGGATGCTCATCTCCGCGAACCCGAGCGCCTTCACCACCGGGTGCACGGCC